>JAZDHM010000113.1:0-10343 GCA_043805935.1 Actinomycetota bacterium | reverse complement strand
CACCTCCGACGGCGCCAAGAAGTTCACCCAGACCACCAAGGAGCTGGTGGCGTTCGCCTACGGCGACCCGCGCCGCCAGTTCGCCATCGTGCTCGACAAGGCCGTCCAGTCGGCTCCCTCGATCGCCCAGGACGTCCCGGCCACGGGGATCGTCGGTGACTCCGCCGTGATCACCCTCGGGTCGTCGGCCGATCAGCAGAAACAAGCCAACGATCTGGCCGTCGTGCTCAAGTACGGGGCCCTGCCGGTCGCCTTCACCCAGTCGAGCGTCGAGTCGGTGTCGGCGACGCTCGGGTCGGAGTCGCTCCGGGCGGGGCTGATCGCCGGGATCGCCGGCCTGGTCCTGGTCGCGGTGGCGATGGTCCTCTACTACCGGGCCCTCGGGCTGATCAACGTCATCGGCCTGTTCGTGTTCGGCAGCGCGATGCTCGTGATCTTCTCCCTGCTCGGGGCGTGGCAGGGGGTGACACTCACCATGGCCGGCGTCGCCGGGGTCATCGTCTCGGTGGGCATCACCTCCGACTCGTACATCGTGTACTTCGAGCGGATCAAGGAGGAGGTGCACAAGGGGCGGTCGCTGCGCGCCGCCATCGATCAGGGGTTCACCCGGGCGTTCCACACGCTGATCACCGCCGACACCGTGTCGTTCGCCGCCGCCGTGCTGCTCTTCTTCCTCGCGGCCGGCTCGGTGAAGGGATTCGCCCTCGCCCTCGGGATGGCGACCATCACCGACGTGCTGATAGCCGTGTTCTACACCCGGCCGGCGGTGGCGCTCCTGGCCAACACGCGGCTGGGTGAGGGCGGGTTCTTCAGCATCCGCGGCGCCACCGGAGCCCCGACGGAGATGGCCAAGTGAGCGTCTGGCGCGATCTCTATCACGGCAGCACCACCTTCGACTTCTATGGGAGTCGTCGCCGCTGGTTCACGATCTCGGCGATCATCATCGTGGTGTCGCTCGGGGCGCTGTTCATCCGGCACCTCAACCTTGGGGTCGACTTCGAGGGCGGCACCCTGATCGAGATGCAGAACCCGAATGGTGCGAGCGTCGAGGCGGTCCGGGGGGTGACCGTGGACCTCGGGATCGACGCCGCCAAGGTGCAGACCATCGGGGGCGGTGAGGGCCTCCGGGTGCAGACATCCCAGTTGAGCCCAGCCGTGGAGGACACCCTGGTGACCAGGGTGGCCGGGCTGGCCGGGGTCGATCCCGGGGAGGCGAGTCGTTCCTCGATCGGCCCGACCTTCGGCAGGTCGATCGCCGAATCGGCCCTGCGGGCCCTGATCGTCTTCCTCATCGTCGTCGCCCTCTACATCACGTGGCGCATGGAGTGGAAGATGGCGGTCACCGCCCTGCTCGCCCTCGCCCACGACCTCATCTTCACTGCAGGTGTGTACGCCCTGGTCGGATTCGAGGTGTCGCCCGCCACCGTGATCGCGATCCTCACGATCCTCGGATACTCGCTCTACGACACCGTCGTCGTCTTCGACAAGGTGCAGGAGAACGTCAAGGAACGCGGCGACCGTCAGACCTTCGCGTCCATCGTGAACATGTCGATGAACCAGGTGTTGATGCGGTCGGTGAACACCTCGCTCGTCACCCTGTTGCCGATCGGGACGCTCCTGTTCGTGGGGTCCTACCTCCTCGGCGCCACCACTCTGCGGGAGTTCGCCCTCGCCCTCTTCATCGGTGTGGGCACCGGCACCTACTCGTCGATCTTCCTCGCCGCCCCGGTTCTGGGGGCGTGGAAGGAGGGCGACGAGCACTGGATCAGGGTGCGGCGCCGGCTGGAGCGCCGCGTCGGGGACGAGGAGCTGCCGGCGCGGGTGGCGGCCCGTCCTGCCCCCACCGCTACGGGCCACGCGGTGCGCGAGACGCGCGAGACCTCGGGTGCGGCTCCCCGTCCGCCCCGCAAGCGTCGCAAGAAGCGCTAACCGCAACACCCGTCACCGGTCGCCCGTCGCCCGGCCGCCGGATTTCGAGTCTCGCGGCCCATCGCTTCCCCACTGTGGCGGCGTGTCGGAGAGGCGATCGGCGGTCGTCCCCTTCCTACAATCGCCGGATGGACGATCTCAGGGCTCTCATCCGCGACGTACCGGACTTTCCCGAGCCGGGGGTCGTCTTCAAGGACATCACCCCTCTCCTCGGTGATTGGGCGGCCTTGGCCGGGACGGTGAGACGCCTCGCCCAGGGCGAGGAGGGCCGGGGGATCACCAAGGTCGTTGGCATCGAGTCACGCGGGTTCATCCTCGGTCCGCCGGTGGCGGTGGCGCTCGGCGTCGGGTTCGTCCCGGTGCGGAAGTTCGGCAAGCTGCCCTGGACGACGGTGTCACGGACCTACGAGCTGGAGTACGGGTCCGATACGCTCGAGATGCATGCGGACGCCCTGGGCCCGGCCGACCGGGTCGTCGTGGTCGACGACGTCCTCGCCACCGGAGGGACGGCGGCCGCCACCATCGAACTGGTGCGCCACACCGGCGCGGCCGTCGCCGGCCTGGCCGTGTTGATCGAGCTGGGATTCCTCGGGGGCCGTTCCCGGATCGATGTCCCGGTGAGGCCGCTGATCACCTATGAGTGACGCTCGCCCCGACGACGCCGTGATCGCCGACGTGGGGCCGGTGCTCGACGAGTTCCGCAGGCACCATCCTCACGAGTCCGATCGGGTGATCCACCGGGCCTATGAGACCGCCCGGGTGCGTCACGATGGCCAGTTCCGCAAGACCGGCGAGCCGTACATCACCCATCCGCTGGCCGTGGCGCACATCCTGGCGTCGTACGGGTTGGACGCCGACACGGTCGTCGCGGCCATCCTCCACGACACGGTCGAGGACACCGGGCTGTCGGTCGAGGACGTGTCCGCCGAATACGGCGACGTCGTGGCCGGGCTGATCGACGGGGTCACCAAGCTGGATCGAGTCAAGTTCTCCAACCGCGAGGATCAGCAGGCCGCAACCATCCGCAAGATGGTGATCGCCATGGCCCGCGACGTGCGCGTGCTGCTCATCAAGCTGGCCGACCGCCTTCACAACATGCGCACGATCTATCCGCTCGAACCGGACCGCCAGCAACGCATCGCCCTGGAGACGCTGGAGATATACGCCCCGCTCGCCCATCGGCTCGGGGTCCAGGAGATCAAGCACGAGATGGAGGATCGGTGCTTCGCCGTTCTCCACCCGCGGCGCTACGCCGAGGTCGTCGAGCTGATGAGGGCACGGGCTCCGGAGCGCGATGCGTACATCGCCAACGTGGTGCGGGAGGTGGAGCGGCTCCTCGGTGAGCTCGGGGTGAGCGCCGAGGTCACCGGCCGGCCCAAGCACGTGTACTCGGTGTATCGCAAGATGATCGACGGTGGGCGCACGTTCGATGAGATCCACGACCTCATCGGCATCAGGATCGTCGCCAAGGAGGTGGCGGACTGCTACGCCGCGTTGGGCGCGGTGCACACCCGGTGGCCGCCGGTGCAGGGCCGGTTCAAGGACTACATCGCGATGCCCAAGTTCAACCTCTACCAGAGCCTGCACACCACGGTGCTGGGACCCGACCGCAAGCCGCTCGAGGTGCAGATCCGCACTCGCGAAATGCACGAACGAGCCGAGCACGGGATCGCGGCCCACTGGAGGTACAAGGAGGGTGGGGAGACCTCGACCGCCGAGGACGAACCCGTGCTCGACTTCACCGAGACCTCGGAGGACTACGAGACCCCCGCCGAGTTCCTCGCCGGGCTGAAACTCGACCTGTACCAGGACGAGGTGTTCGTCCTCACACCCAACGGGCATGTGAAGTCCCTGCCCCGCGGGTCGACGCCGATCGACTTCGCCTACTCGGTGCACACCGAGGTGGGGCACCGATGCACCGGGGCGAGGGTGAATGGGCGCCTGGTGCCGCTGTCGACCCGTCTCGAGTCGGGCGACATCGTCGAGGTGATCACCTCGAAGAGCGACGGCCCGAGCCGAGATTGGCTCGGCTTCGTGCGCACCGCCCGGGCGTCGGCGAAGATCCGCCAGTGGTTCAGCCGCGAGCGCCGCGAGCAGTCACTGGTCGAGGGGCGGGACGGAGTGAGCCGCCTGCTGCGCAAGGAGGGCCTCGGCCTCGGCGCCGCCCAGCGCGACGAACTGCTCGGCGAGGTGGCCGACGCCTTGGGATTCCGCGACGTGGAGTCCCTCTACGTCTCGGTCGGGGACGGCAACACCCACCCCCAGACGGTGGTCAATCGCGTGGTCCGGCTGGTCCGGCCGGACGAAGCGGGCGAAGAGGAGGAGGCCGAGCCGGAGCTCGTCCCGTTCTCACCCGAGCGGCGGATCCCGGCAGGCGGGATCGTGGTCGAGGGCCTCGACGACATGCTGGTACGGGTGGCGCGCTGTTGCGCCCCGGTGCCCGGTGACTCGATCGTGGGGTTCGTCACCGTCGGTCGTGGCGTCTCGATCCACCGCTCCGACTGCACGAACATCGAGGCGCTGGGCGACCGGGCGGAGCGGATGATCGAGGTCGGATGGGCGGCCGACCAGGTCGGATCGTTCCGATCGACGATCCAGGTCGAGGCGCTCGACCGGCCCCGCCTACTCCGGGACGTCACCGTCACCCTGTCGGATCTCGGGGCCAACATCGTCTCTTCCTCGACGGCCACCAACCGCGACCGGGTGGCGGTGCTCCGCTTCGAGCTCGAGCTCTCCGACACCTCCACGCTGGATCGGGCGATCACCGAGCTGCGTCGGCTCGACGGGGTGTACGACGCCTACCGGTTGCTGCCGGGCGGGGGATAGGCCGGCGGCCAGGTCGGGCTCGGTGCGCCCAGGGGCGAAGCACCACGCCCGGGCCGGGAAGAGCCTGTCAACCGCTCACCGGTGACTAGTCACCGCCGGATGACACACAATACTCCTCAACGTGGTCGCCGTGGCTACCGAAAGTGACCACATGACCACGCTCCGCCGCCTCCGCGAGGAGGACGGCTTCACGATCGTCGAGGCGATGGTGGCCGTCACCATCCTGGCGGTGGGGATCTCGCTGACCATCCAGCCGGTGATGGCCTCCCTCCGGCGGATCTCCGATGCCCGAACCATCTCGGTCGCGGAGAACCTCGCCCAAGCGGAGATCGAGTCGCTGCGGGCGCTCGCCTACGAAGACGTCGGTTTGCCCGGGCGGACCCCGTCCGGGGTGCTCGACGAGTCCCACGAGGTCAACGTCGAGGGGCGTCTCTACGTCGTCGAGGTCGATGTCCGGTATGCCGGCTCCCTGACCGGGCTCGACGTCATCCCCCAGGGGGGTGACGGGGTCGAGGGTTCCTGGGATCCGGGGGTCGACTACAAGGTCGTGAAGGTCACGGTCACCGCCGAGGGCCGCGAGTCGGATCCGGTGGTGATGGAGACCATTGTGTCTCCGCGCAGTGTCGGGACCCATGAGGGGATCGCCAACGCCCGCGTGTACCTGGCGGCCTACGAGCCCTTCGCCCCCAGCGAGTACGACCTGCCGTCCCTCAAGATCCAAGCGTCGCCGGCGGCGCCCATCGCATCGGCGCTGTACGCCGATCAACAGGTGTTCCCGGCGATCCCGCCGGCCGACTACACGGTGACGCTGGACGACGCCGACGGGTGGATCATCCATCCCGCGGACATCGTTGCCGGTCAGGACCGACTCCACGTCACCGCCGGGACCCTGGCCGAGACCACGCTGCGGGTATACCGCCCAGCCACGCTCCAACTGACCGTCGTCGACTACGACACGGGTGCCGCGGTGACGGCCCCGCGCCTGGCCTACACGAACCTGGTGAGCGGTCAGACGACCACGCTCGCCTCGGGCGTGCAAATCGCCACCGGGCTCATCCCCGACGCCTACGACCTCACGGTGACCGCGTCGGGCTATGAGACCTGGACGCTCTCCTCGGTGAACATCCCGGGCAACTACCCCGATCCGGTCCACAATCTCACCGTGCGGATGCAGCCGATCGTGCCGCCGACCACCACGACGACCACGACGACGATCGCCTCGACCACCACCACCCAGCCCGGAACGAGCACGACCACCACGGTGCCGGGGACGACGACCACTACGACCCAGCCGCCCGATACTCGGACCGTCGACTTTGAGGTCGAGGACAACACCGGGCGGCGGGTTCACGGGGCGACGATCACGATCACCGCCTCGGGCCAGCCGACGATCGTGATCACCACCGACGATCACGGCCTGGCCTCCTACAACCTGGTGCGGGGAGTCTCCTACACGGCGACCGCCTCGACGGCCTGGGGCCATGGCCCGGACTCGGACACCTTCAACCCGCAGTACGAGGACGACATCTACCTCGATCTCACCCGGCCGTGGGGAAAGGGGACGCTGGTCCTCCAGGGCGGCGACCGTGCCGAGTTCCTCTACCGCGCCGGGGGCGAGGGCTCGTGGACGGTGCTCCCGGCCAACTACGAGGACGAGGCATCGTTCGTCGCCAACGAGGGCTCGTTCCAGGTGGCCAAGCGGTGCCTCGCCAACGGACAGGTGCTCGGCACCAAGACGGTCTCCGTCAGCCGAAACGAGAACCGGTACACCTCCATCTCGGGGTGGTGCCCGTGATCGGCCGCATCATCCGGCGCCTGCGAGACGACCAGGGCTTCACCCTCATCGAACTGTCGGTGGCGATGATCCTGTCCTCGATGGTGGTCGGCACCTTCGTCACGATGTTCTTCTCGTTCAGCCAGAACGCCGCCGACGTCACCGGCAACGCCCAGCACCAGGAGGACGCCAGGGGGGTGATGGTCGATCTGGTCATCGAACTGCGGCAGGCGGTGGCCCCGGGGCCGAACGACGATCCGATCGCCAGCATGACCGGCGACGGCATCACGTTCTACACCATCGAGATCGGTTCGTCGGCGCCGGTGAAGGTCGTCTACCAACGCAGCAATTGCGTGGCAGGGGAGTGCCAGCTGCGAGTCACCCGATATGCCTCGACGGGGATGTCGGGGGACTCGTACACGTTCAGCACCACTCCGTACGCTGAGAGCCTGCTTCTCAGTGGGGTGCTCAACGACCAGGCGCTCTTCGCCGGTCAGCGCTGGTCGGGCACCCCGAAGACCCTGACCAGCATCACGTCGTGCAACGGGACGAGCGTCTCGTGTGCCTTCCCACTGGTGTCGGTCACGCTGCGGTCCCTTCCTTTTGGGACCTCGGAGGGAGCCCGCACCCCCTTCGAAGTGCACGAGGAGGTGCGACTCCGCAATGCGTGACCGTATGAGGGACGACGGTGGCTTCGCCATGATGGCGGTGGTGATGGGCATCGGCGCGCTCATCTTCATCGTGATCGTCATCTTCCAGAGCGCGGTTCGCGAGTATCACGGCGCCCAGTACCAGCGCCGCGACGACACCATCATCGCCGGAGCCGAGGGGATGCTCGAGCGGTACGCCGCCAAGCTGACCATCGACCCCCGCTACTACCAGAACTTCGTCGACCAGGCCGAATTGCCGCGCCGGTGCACCGATGCCACGTCGTCGAACTACGGACTCACCGCCCAGCCTGGCGACGCGTGGTATGACGAGTGCCAGACCTGGGACTACCCGACCGTCGGGTCCTTCTTCGATCATCCGCTGCTCTCCGGGCGAACCGACATCGGCGCGGATGACATCGGAACCCTGCTCACCGTTCAGCCTCCGACAGCCGGCGATGTCGGGGTGACGCTGACGATCGTGTCCGGCGAGGAGGAGTTCGGCCAGAACCGCGCGGTCGAGGCAGTGATCAGCCCGCAGGCGATCAGCGAGTTCGCCTTCCTGGTGGAACAGAGTCTTCGGTTCGGGTCGGGGGCGGTCATCAACGGGAAGATCTACGTGGGGGAGGATCTCGACTTCGATCCCAGCCCCGTCCAGGGGGTCGTCCATCGCAACGTGTACGCCGAGGACGCCATCGGGCACACCTCGGGGTACGGACCCCCGATCTTCGCCGACGGGTCTCGGGCCTACGACGGCATCGGTGAGTACCTCGACATCCGCAGCGTCTATCCCGATCCGCTCGACTTCGCCAACTTCTGGGACGACCTCGACCTCATCCGGCAGGTTGCGTGTGGCGGAGGCGGGCTGTGCCTGAGCCGGTCGGCGAACCCCTCCCTCGGCCTCACCTCCACGCCCACCGCATGGCTGTTGGAGCCCTCGGTTTCGGGTTCGCAGAGCCGGGTCAAGGTGTCGGTGGCGTACTCGAACACGACCACCTCCTGCCTCACCGCCGAGGAGTGGTGGTGGCTCAACTCGCAGAGCGCGTCGTGGACGACCCTCGGCACGTACGACGTCCCGCCGAACGGCGTCATCTGGGTCGACGGTCACACCGTCATCGGCAAGCCGGGAGCCGCCGCGGTCATCGGCCAGCCGACGACGATCTATGCCGGGTCGGTGGGGAGCCCGAAGAACGTGGTCATCGGGACCGACATCACCTATCAGAACGGGGTGAGCGGGACGACGGTGCTCGGGCTGATCGCCTCCGACGAGGTGTGGGTGAACCCCAACGCCGTAGGGAGCGACCGGATTCTCACGATCAACACCGCCATGCTCACCCAGAACGGCTCGTTCCAGGTGGCTCGCGACTGCGGAACTTCGGGGAGTTCGGTGCTGCCCTACAGCGGAGGCGTGCCGATCGCCACCCTCAACACCAACGGATCCATGGCCATCCGCTACACCGGCGACGTCGCCGCCCACTTCGGCACCCGGAACTACGGCTTCGACGATCGGCTCGAGTCGCTCCGTCCGCCGCTCTTCCCGCTGATGGGCGACACATGGACATATGGTGCGTGGTCGGAGGTCACCCTGCCCTGCTGGGCGCAGCGGACCGGTTGCGGGTGATCGCCTCGCTTCGCGGCGGTCGGCGATCGGCGTGACCAGGCTGACCGCCTAGCGGGCATCGGGCATCGGGCCCCGTATCGTGGGGCCATGCTCATCGATGGGGCCCCGCTCTGGCTCGCCGAGACCAACGCGTGGGTGGTGGCCCGTGAGCGCGGGGCGCCCGCCATCGTGGTCGATGCCCCGCCCGACCCCGAGGGCGTCGCCGTGATGCTGGCCCGGCACGACCTGGTGCCGGTGGCGGTGCTCGTCACCCACGGCCACGTCGACCATCTCGGCGGTGCCGGCGATCTCACCCGGCGCTTCTCGGTGTCGGCGTACCTGCATCCAGACGACGAGTGGCTTGCCGCCGACCCCGTCGCCCAACTCCGTGCCCTGTGGGGAATGGTCCCGCCCGGGGAGTACGCCCCGCCCGACCGCTACGAACACGTCGCCGACGGATCGGTGCTCGCCCTCGCCGGGTTCGAGGTGCGGGTGGTGCACACCCCGGGCCACACGCCGGGCCACTGCTGCTTCCACCTCGCTGCCGAGGGGATCCTCTTCAGCGGCGACCAACTGTTCGCCGGCTCCATCGGCCGCACCGACCTACCCGGTGGCGACTACGACACGCTGATGCGGTCGATGGCGGAGCGAGTGGTCACCCTCGCCCCCGAGACCGCGGTCTTTCCCGGCCATGGGCCCACCACTACCCTGGCTCGCGAGCTGGCGACCAACCCCTTCCTCGAGGAGCTGCGCCCCTGATCCCTCGCGCCCCCAAGGGCACCGACGACGTCCTGCCGCCCGAATCGGAACGATGGCGGGTGCTGTTGCACGCCTTCGACGATCTCGCCGAGCGGTTCGGGTACGGGCTGGTGATCACCCCGCTCTTCGAGTCGACCGAGTTGTTTTCGAGGGGGGTCGGCGCCGACACCGAGGTGGTCGAGAAGCAGATGTACACGTTCGACGACAAAGGGGGAAGGCCGGTGGCGCTGCGTCCCGAGGCGACCGCCTCGGTGGTCCGCGCCTACCTCCAGGCCGGCACCCAGGGCGTGTTCAAGGGCGCCTACTCCGGCCCCATGTTCCGCTACGAGCAGCCCCAGGCAGGGAGGCGCCGCCAGTTCCACCAGGTGGGCGTCGAGTACGTCGGCGAGTCGTCCCCTGACGCCGACGTCGAGGTCATCGAGATCGGCTTCCGCCTGCTCGAGGCCGTCGGGATCAGCGACGCCACCGTGCTGCTCAACTCGATCGGCGACCCGCAGGATCGGGTGGCCTACCGGGACCTGCTCACCGCGTTTCTCGCCGAGCGCGCCGATCGGCTCTCCCCGGATGCCCGCCGCCGGATGGTCACCAACCCTCTGCGGGTGCTCGACAGCAAGGCCGATGCCGCCGTGATCGCCGACGCCCCGGTCCCGGCCGATCACCTCGGGCCTGCGGCCGCCGAGCACCTCGCCGCGGTGCGCAGCGGGCTCGACGCCATCGGGATACCGCACCGCGAGGAGCCGAGGCTGGTGCGCGGCCTCGACTACTACAACCGAACCGTGTTCGAGTACCAGTCGGCGTCCTATCAGGC
>JAZDHM010000112.1:0-5398 GCA_043805935.1 Actinomycetota bacterium | reverse complement strand
AGGCTCACGCTTCCGGAGGCGGAAGTGTGCCGATCACACCCGATCAGCCCCTGGGCGGCTGTGCGAGTGCACCCGGATCCTCCACACCGGCTCTACCTCACAGGTTGAGGTCGACCGTGCGGCGCCGATAGGGCCGAAGGTCCGTGCGGGAGACAGACCGGTGGCTGTGGGTCGTACTGGATCTGGCGCCGTACCTGGGCGGCCCACTCCGCCGAGTGGAGGCGCCGCACCAGGTGCAGGGCCATGTCGATGCCCGCCGACGCCCCGGCGGCGGGCATCACCTCGCTCGTGCCGACCCATCGGTCGTCGGGGCGGGGCCTCGATCCCGCTGCCGTGGCTCGTCATCAGGTCGATGGCTGACCAGTAGCTGTGGCGGGCCGTCCGTCGAGCAGCCCGATCTCGGCGTACACCACGGCCCCGGTGCAGACGCTGGTGAGCAGCGTCCCGCGGTCTCGTTCGGCGTGCAACCATGCCCGGATCCGGCGATCGCGGTCGGGGGTCGGCACCCGTGCCGCGAGGCCGCGCGTGTACGATCTCGCCAGTCCCCCGACGGAGGTCACGTGTCCGACACGATCCCCGCCCGCCTGTTCGCCCAGGCCGAGAAGCGCCCCGGCAGCCCCGCCTATTTCGAGAAGATCGACGGCACCTACCGGCCCACGTCGTGGTCCGAGTACGCCGCGTCGGTCCGCCGCGCCGCCCGGGCGTTGATCGCGGTCGGCTTCGAGCCCGGGCAGCACGTGACCATCCTCGGGTTCAACCGCCCGGAGTGGGTGATCCTGGACGTGGCCTGCATGACCGCCGGCGGGGCTCCCGCCGGCATCTATGCGACCTCATCGCCCGAAGAGGTGGCGTACATCACCGGCCATGCCGAGGCTCCGGTGATCCTGGTCGAGAACAAGGTGCAGCTCGACAAGGTGCTCGCGGTCCGGGCCGACCTACCCCACCTCCGGTGGATCGTCACGATGCGGGGCGCTCCCGAAGTGGACGACGCCCAGGTTGTCGCCTGGGACGAGTTCCTGGCGATGGGCGACGGGGCGGACGACGCCGAGGTCGACCGGCGCGTCGCCGCCCTGAAGCCCGAGGGCCTGGCGACCCTGATCTACACCTCGGGGACGACCGGCCCTCCCAAGGGCGTGATGCTGATGCACAGCAACCTCACCTGGACGGCCGACAATGCGTTCGGGGTGGTGCCGACGATGACGTCGGACGACCGATCCGTGTCGTACTTGCCGCTCAGCCACATCGCCGAGCAGATGTTCACCATTCACATCCCGATCTCCGTCGGCTGGCCCGTGTACTACGCGGAGTCCATCGAAGCCCTCGCCGACAATCTCAAGGAGGCACGGCCGACGATCTTCTTCGCGGTGCCGCGGGTGTGGGAGAAATTTCACGCAGGGGTTGCCGCCAAGCTGGCCGAGTCGCACGGGCTCAAGCACAAGATCGGGTCATGGGCGCAACGAGTGGGCCGGCGGGGGATCGGCCTCACCAATCTGGGCAAGCGCATGCCCCTGGGGCTGGCGATCCAGTACCGGGTCGCCGACAAGCTGGTGTTCCAGAAGGTGAAGTCGGCCCTGGGGATGGACGCCGCTTCCTCCGCGGTCAGCGGCGCTGCCCCCATCTCCAAGGAGATCCTGGAGTACTTCGCCGGCTTCGGCCTCCCGATCATCGAGGTGTACGGCCAGTCCGAGGGCACCGGACCGACCACGTTCAACCGTCCCGGCCGCACCAAGTACGGGACCGTCGGCCTGGCATATCCCGGAGCCGAAGTGAAGCTCGCCGACGACGGGGAGGTCCTCCTCCGCGGAGGCAACGTGTTCGCCGGCTACTACAAGAACCCCCAGGCGACGGCCGACACCCTCATCGATGGCTGGCTCCACTCGGGGGATCTGGGGACGTTCGACGAGGACGGGTTCCTGACCATCACCGGGCGGAAGAAGGACATCATCATCACCGCCGGCGGCAAGAACATCGCCCCCAAGGACATCGAGACCGGCATCAAGGACAGCCCTCTGGTGTCCGAGGCGGTGCTGGTCGGGGATCGCCGCCGGTATCTGACGGCGCTGGTCACCCTTGATCCGGCCGCCGCCGACGCCTTCGCCACCGCGCGGGGCATCACCGGGCCGCTGCACCGATCCGACGAGGTGAGGGCCGAGATCCAGCGGACGATCGATGAGGTCAATCTCCGCTACGCCCGGGTGGAACAGGTGAAGAGGTTCGCCATCCTCCCTCGCGAGCTCTCCATCGACGGCGGGGAGCTCACCGGGACGCTCAAGGTGAAGCGCAACGTCGTGGCGGAGCATTTCGCCCAGGAGATCGAGTCGCTCTACCGCGGCGAAGGCTGACCGCCGCCGAGGGCGAGGCCGTGGGGGCGACGGGTGGGAACACGGCCGCCCCCCACCGGCGTTGCTCCGCTCATGACCCCCCGTCTCGCCGCCGCCCTGGCATGCCTCGTCGTGGCCTCGTGCTCGGGGAACCCGGCGACCACCACGATCCCCGCGACCGGGGCCACCACCACCCTCGGCGCCGCCGAGGGACCCCAGCCGGCGCCGGAGTTCCCCGATGGTCTCGAGTGGCTCAACACCGGGCGCCCGCTGAGCATGGCCGAGCTGCGCGGCAAGGTGGTGCTGCTCGACTTCTGGACCTACGGGTGCATCAACTGCATCCACATCATCCCCGACATCGAACGGCTGGAGGCCGAGTACCCCGACGAGCTGGTGGTGATCGGGGTGCACAGCGCCAAATTCACCAACGAATCGGAGACCGCCAACATCCGCAATGTGATCGTGCGCTACGGGATCGATCACCCGGTGGTCAACGACAAGGACTTCGCGGTGTGGCGTCAGTGGGGGGCAACGGGATGGCCCACCCTGGCGCTGGTCGACCCCGACGGGGACATCGTGGGCGGGTACTCGGGCGAGGGGATCTACCCGATCTTCCAGCCGGTGATCGAGTCCCTCGTGGAGCAGTACGACGCCATCGGCACTCTGGACCGCACCGCGCTCGACCTGTCGCCGGAGACGCTCCCGGACACGGTGCTGTCCTTCCCGGGCAAGGTGCTCGCCGACGCCGCCGGGGGAAGGCTGTTCGTGGCCGACACCAACCATCACCGGGTTGTCGTCGCCGACCTCGCCACCGGAGAGGTGCTGGATGTCGCCGGCTCAGGCTTGCGCGAGTTCACCGACGGCGCATTCCCCGACGCGGCATTCGACCAGCCCCAGGGGATGGCGCTCGCCCCCGACGGCCGCACCCTGTACGTCGCCGATCTCGGCAATCACGCCATCAGATCGGTGGACCTCGGGACTCGGACCGTGACCACCCTGGTGGGGACGGGTCATCAGGCGGGCACCTACCCCCCGAGTGCCGGGGTGGCCCCGAGCATCTCGCTGTCGTCGCCGTGGGATCTCGCCCTCGTGGACGACACCGTGTACGTGGCGATGGCGGGGTCCCATCAGATCTGGATGGTCGAGCTCTCCGGAGGCGTGGTGGAGCCGTTCGCCGGAACCGGGAGGGAGGGCGTGCTGGAGGGAGCGCGGCGCACCGCGGACCTGGCGCAGCCCAGCGGGCTCGCCTTCGACGGCGGTGGGCGGCTCTACTTCGCCGACGCCGAGTCCTCGACGATCCGCTGGGTGGACCTGGCCGATGGGGGAGAGGTCGGGTTGCTCGCCGGGAGCGGCGCGGGCCTCTTCGACTTCGGGGACGCCGACGGGGTGGGGGCCGAGGCCCGGCTCCAGCATCCTCTGGGCGTGGTGTGGATGGGGGGCAGGCTCTTCATCGCCGACACCTACAACTCGAAGATCAAGGAGATCGATCCGACGACGGGGACGGTCACCACGCTCTCGGGCGACGGCCAGGGATGGGCCGACGGCGCCCACCCCACGTTCTCCGAGCCGGGAGGGATCTCGTCGGGCGGCGGATTCCTCTACGTGGCCGACACCAACAATCACGTGATTCGCCGGGTCGACCCGGAGACCGGAGCCGCCGACACCCTCGTCCTGTACGGGATCGAGCGGTTCCCCACCGCCTCCGACGACGGGGGGATCACCACCATCACCCTGCCCGAGGCGACCGTCGCCCCCGGGGCGGGGACCGTCACCCTCGAGGTCACGCTGCCGGCGGGTCACGAGTTCAACGACACGGCCCCGTTCTCCGTCACCTGGACCGGCACCGCCGGCGTTGTCGATCCCGCCGAGGGTGCCGATCTCTCGACGGCCGCACCGCAGTTCCCCCTCACCGTCCCGATGACCTTCGGCGCAGGTTCGGGGACACTGACCGGCGACGTGACCGTGTACTTCTGTCGGGAGGGTGCGTTGGCGCTGTGTCTGATCGACCGGGTTCGGCTCGAGATCCCGGTGTCGGTGACCCCCGGGGCGGCGGCTGACGTTCCGGCCGCCTACACGGTGCCGCGTCCGGTCGGCTGATCAGACGGCCGCGGGTTCAATCACCCTCCGGTGCGGGTGCGCCCGATCAGGCGCCCGGCCGGAACACCATCGCCCAGACGACCACGATCAGGAGCACCTGGTCGATCATCGCGGCCGTCCCGACCCGACGGAAGGCGGCGAGACCGTCGCCCCCCGACTCCAGGTCGGTACGCACTCGCTTCACGGCCGGACCGAGCATCGCCCCGCCGATGATGCTGGAGAGGACGAAACCGGCGATGCCGATGATCACCCAAGCCTGTCCGAAGCCGTAATCCGGCCGATCGATCACCATCAACACCCCGGCGAGCGCGGCGATGCCCGATGAGATGCCGAACGCCACCCCGGCCCTCTCCTCGTCCCTGGCGAAGCCGAGCCGGTGTCCTAGGTCGGCGGTTCGCATGCGGAAGACAAAGACGCTCGAGATGATGCCGCCGCCGAGCCAGGTCATCACCGCCAGGACGTGCACCAGCAGCAGGGTCCCGAACCAGACGGCGTTGCCGGTGTCCAACCCCGGCTTGAACACCATCGCCCAGGCGACCACCGCCAGGATCAGCAGGTTGATCCGGACGTAGCGCGTCACCTTGCCGATGATCGCCCCCGCCGCGGGTCCGTTGCCCGATTCGATGAGGGAGATGGCCTTCTTGGTCTGGGGGATGATGAATGCGGCGGCCACCGACGCGGTGACGGCCAGCCCGATCAGCCCGATCAGGATCCATGCCTGGGAGAACTCGAGGGCCTCTCCGTCGAGGACCATCCACACGCCGAACACGAGGGACACCGCAGCGGCGGGGAGGAACACCCGCTGGCCGGCGTAGACCATGTCGCGGGCGAACCCGAGGCGATGTGGCGGCTGGGCGGTCTTCATGCGGAGGGCGAGGACCTGCGTCATGATCCCGCCACCGAGCCAGACGATGCCGGCGAGGACGTGGATCAGCTTGAGCGTGTCGAACAGCGTCACGGGTTCCTCCTGGTGCGCCTAC
>JAZDHM010000111.1:0-7597 GCA_043805935.1 Actinomycetota bacterium | reverse complement strand
GATCCCGCAATCACCGTCAAACCCGAGTACTCCGCCCGACGCAACCTGAGCATCTCCGACAAGGGCCTCAGGATCGCGCTGGCCGTCAATCCCCACCTGCGGACCGCCGACGAGAAGAAGCACATGCGTGCCTTCCTGCAGAAGCATTTCTCCAACGCCGCCTACCCAAGGCCCGTCCTGTTCTCCGATCAGCACCGCGCGGAACTCGAGGCTCGCTATGGCGACGAGTACCGCAGCCTCGTTTCCGCTCCGTGAGGGCCACCGCGCAGGCAGTCGGACGGGTCCTACACCCGATGCGCGCACCAATCGGGAGACACGGTTCCGAACGGACGGACGACGGCCGGTGTCGGGTGGGTGACCGGTAGGCTCGCTCCGGTGGGCACACAACGGTTCTGGGACAGCACCCTGCCTGCTCTCCGCCGCCTGGCGCGTCGCGTTGGTGCCGAGCGGCGTCTTCCGGATCACGTCACCCGTCACCTGCGCATCGGCATTCACCACCGACTCACCAGGATGGTCGCCGCGCTCGCAAGACTGTCTCCTGGGAGACGACGGGCGACCCACGCCGCCGGACCCGGTGCGGCCATCGTCAAGACTCAGGCGGGGTGGCGGGTGGCTCCGCCCACTCCCGAGGTGTCGGCGGGGGAGCTGGCGGCAACCCACCTCGACGCCGTGGCCACGATCCTCGACGGAAACGGTGTGCCCTGGTTCGTCACCGACCCCGCTGGGCCGGCGCGCCATCGGATCGGGGTGTTCGAGGAGCACCGCCGGGCCGCCCTCCAAGTGCTGAGGGCATCGTCGCTGCACGTGCGCACGGGTGCGCCGGGGCAGCCCTCGAGGCGATCTGACAGGCCTGCTGCGACCGCACCCAGAGTGTCGGTCTGGGCGAACCATCATCTCGGAGGTGGAGTCGTGGCCGGCCCCGAGCTCGCAATCGAGGTCGAGTTCTGGCGGGCCGAGAACACCGGGAGGGTGGTCCCCGATGGGAGACTCGGGATTGCCTCATTCGTCCCCGATCCCGCTCCCCGGGACCGAGTGGTGATCCGGGGACGACCCCTGCCCACCCATTCGGTGTTCAGGGCCGACCTGGAGTCCACACGGGTCCCGTTCGACGTCGACGTCGTGTACACATGGGTGGACGGCGCAGACCCACATTGGCAGCGAGCGTACGACACCGCCCTCAGGGCCGCCGGCCGGCTCAACGAGGAGGCAGCGAACCGCTCCCGATACGCCAACCGCGACGAACTGCGCTATTCCATGCGATCGCTCTGGTGGAACGCCGACTTCTTTCGCCGCGTGCATCTGGTTACTGCCGGGCAACGACCCGAGTGGCTCGTCGACCATCCCCGGCTGACGGTCGTCGACCACTCCGAGCTGTTCTCCCCTGACGAGTTGCCGACCTTCAACTCACACGCGATCGAAGCGCGTCTCCACCGCATCGAGGGGCTGAGCGAGCACTACCTGTACGTCAACGACGACGTGTTCTTCGGCCGGCCGCTTGACGCATCGGTGTTCTTCTCACCTAACGGGCTCGCCCGCATCTTCATATCCACGGCGCCGATTCCACCCGGACCGGCGTCCGCCGACGACTTGCCGGTGGACGCCGCAGCCAAGAACGGCCGCGACTTGCTCGTCTCGACCCTCGGGTACACACCGTCGCGGAAGCTGGCTCACGTGGCCCATCCCCAGCTCGGTTCGGTAGTGCGGGAGGTCGAGGAACGGTTTGCGGAGTCGATAAGCCGAACTGCGGGCGCTCGCTTCCGCAATCCCGCGGACGTGAGCCTTGCCTCGTCCCTCTCCCAGCACTATGCCTATGCCACCGGCCGCGCGGTCGACGGCCCCCTCGCCCACCTCTACGTCAACATCGCCAACCGGTGGGCGCCGACCCAACTCGTCGAACTGGCCGCGGCTCGCGACCGGGACGTGTTCTGCCTCAACGAGACATCGTTGACAGGAACCCGCGAAGATCGCGTCGACCGCTTGGTGCACGCATTCCTGGACGCCTACTTCCCCAAGCCATCCCCGTTCGAGCTGGTCTGACCGAAGCCGGGCAACGGGCAACGGGCCACCTAGTCGTCGGCGTCGAGATCCTCGTCTGCGCCGCCGGTGAAGTCGACGTACTGATCGAGCACCTCTTCGGGCGGCCCGTCGGCCATCAGTCGCCCTTGTTCGAGCCAGATCGCCCGGCTGCAGACCTTCCGAACCTGATGCAGGCCGTGGGTCACCAGGACGACCACCTTGGCGCTCCCCTGCAGCTCCGTGATCCGCTTGAGGCTCCGCCTGCGGAAGTCCCGGTCCCCCACCGCCAGCACCTCGTCGACCAGCAGGATGTCGGGATTCACCGAGGTGGCGATGGCGAAATGCAGGCGCGAGCGCATACCCGAGGAGTAGGTCCGCATCGGCCGGTTGATCGCGTCGGAGAGCCCGGCAAAGTCGACGATCTCGTCGAATCGATGGTTCGCCTCATCGCGCGACATGCCCAGAGCGAGACACCCGAGCATCACGTTGCGAGCTCCGGACAGCTGCGCTTCGAGCACGGCGCCAACCCCGAGCAGGGTGGCGTCGCCGCGTACCCTGATCGACCCCGACGCCAGCGGTTGCAGTCCGGCGATGGCGCTGAGGAGCGTGCTCTTGCCCGAGCCGTTGCTCCCGATGAGCCCGACCACTTCGCCGGTCTTCACCGAGAACGAGACGTCGCTGACTGCATGGACCGCAGTGAACCGACGGCTCCGCCGACCCGTCGTCAACCGCTCCCGCAGGGAGAGCCGTTGATCGTGATACACGCGGTACACCACGCTGGCGTTCTTGACCTCGATGGCCCGTTGGCCCTTCCTACTCACGGCCGTAGTCCCGTTCCCGGCGCTGGAACCACAGGTAGCCGACCACGAGGGACAGGATCGACCAGCAGATGGACGACACCAGCAGGCGTCGCCCGATGGGAAGCCCCATCACCGCCCACCGGTACAGCGAGATGTAGTCGAGCAGAGGATTGAGATCGGCGATCTGGCGCGCCGTCGGGTTCTGCACGAACTTGTCGACGTAGAACAGGACCCCAGAGAAGTAGAAGGCCATGCGGAAGAGGAATTCGAGGATGTTCTCGAAGTCCCGGAAGTAGAAGGTGACCCTGGCGGCGATGAAGCCGAACCCGAGGGCGAACATCGACTGAAGCACGAAGATCGGGATCATCACCAGCCAGCGCAGTGAGATCGACTCTCCGGTCACGACGGACACCACGAGCATCACCATGAACGGAAACACAAAAGCGGCCGCCTCGGTGAGCATCACCGAGATCGGGAAGATGGCCCGTGGCGCCGAGATCGAATGGATCAGCCCCCGATTCTTGTAGAGAGCCCTGGCCCCGCCCATGATCACCTTGCGCATGTAGGAGAAGCCGAAGATGCCGATCGCCAAGAAGGGCAGGAAATTGCCCACTCCCCGGTCGGTGCCGAGCATCAGGCCGAAGACGATGTAGTAGACGATGATCTGCAGCGCCGGGTTGAGCAGCTGCCACACATTTCCCAGGACGGTGTCCACCTCCTGGGTTCGAAGATCGGACCCGGCGGCGAACAGCAGGAAGTCCCTTCGCGCCCAAATCCGCTGGAGGTCCTCGAGGACGGGACGGCGCCGCGACGGATCGGCCAGGGGCGCGTCGAGGCGGTTGCCCTTGCTCATTCGCGGACACCCCTCGTCGCCAGGGGATGCCTGCGGTGGGCGCTGTTCATCCGAATTCGATCCCCTGAGCCAGTGGAAGATCCGAGCTCCAGTTGATCGTGTTCGTCTGGCGGCGCATGTATGCCTTCCACGCGTCCGACCCCGCCTCTCTGCCTCCCCCGGTCTCCTTCTCGCCGCCGAACGCCCCGCCGATCTCGGCACCGGAGGTGCCGATGTTCACGTTGGCGATCCCGCAGTCCGATCCCTCCGCCGACAGGAACAACTCCGAGGCGCGCAGGTTGTTGGTGAAGATCGCCGACGACAATCCCTGACGCACGCCGTTCTGTACGGAGATGGCGTCCAGGGCATCCCTGGCCTCGATGACGTACAGGATGGGGGCAAAGGTCTCCTCCTGGACGATGGGGGCACCGCGGTCGATCTCGATGATCGTCGGTTCGACGAAGTGGCCGGCGAGCCCGACGTCGGCACGCTTGCCGCCAGTCAGCACTCTGCCGCCCTGCTCCTTGGCGATCTCGACTGCGGCGAGCATCTCATCGACCGCTCCGGCATTGACCAGCGGACCCATCAGCGTCGATCGGTCGAGGGGATCCCCGATGCGAACCTGCCCATACGCGTCTACGAGCCGCTTGAGCACATCGCCCTTGATCCCCGATTCCACGATCATCCGCCGCACGGTCGTGCACCGCTGGCCGGCAGTGCCGACCGCCCCGAACAGCACCGCCCTCGTCACCAGTCCGGGGTCGGCATCGTCGAGGACGATCACCGCGTTGTTCCCGCCCAGCTCGAGGAGCGAGCGTCCCAGGCGCTTGGCAACGGCGGTGCCGACCTTCTCGCCCATGTTGCACGAGCCGGTCGCCGATACGAGGGGAACGCGCCGGTCGTTGATGAGCAACTCGCCGACATCCCCGCCCCGGCCGACGACGAGGTTGAACACTCCCTCGTAGCCGCTGCCCTCCATCACCTGATGGCAGATGCGGGTCACCGCGATGGCGCTGAGCGGGGTCTGCGATGACGGCTTCCACACCACCGCATCACCACACACGGCGGCGATCATGGCGTTCCACGACCACACGGCCACCGGGAAGTTGAACGCCGAGATCACCCCGACCGTGCCGAGCGGATGCCACTGCTCGAACATCCGGTGGCGGGGCCGCTCCGAGGCCATCGTCAAGCCATACAGCTGGCGGGAGAGCCCGACGGCGAAGTCGGCGATGTCGATCATCTCCTGGACCTCGCCCTCCCCCTCGGCGACGATCTTGCCCATCTCGAGTGAGACCAGGGCCCCGAGCGCCTCCTTGTGCTCGCGCAGGGCGTCGGCGATACGGCGCACGTACTCGCCGCGCTTCGGCGGGGGAATCATCCGCCACTTGCGGAAGGACTCCTCCGATGACGCAATGACCTGCTCGTAATCGGCAGGGCCGGCCTGGGCGACGGCGGCAATCGTTATGGCGGTCGACGGATTCTCCACATCTAGCCGACCTCCCGACGTGGCGAGCCAGCGGCCGGCGAAGGCACCCGGATTGACGTCGCTCAGACCGAGTGCGGTGAAGATCTCGTCTCTCGTCATGGCTCTCCTCTCACCGAGCGGCGATGACCTCGATCTCCACGAGAAATCCCTTGGGGAGACCTGCGGCCTGGAACGTCGTACGAGCCGGGGGCCTCACCGCGAAGCGCTTGCCATACACCTCGTTCACCACACCGAAGTCACCGATGTCGGCGAGGAGAATGCTCGTCTTGACGACGTCGTCATAGCCGAGCCTGAGGTCTCGGAGGATCGCCCCAATGTTGTCCATCACCTGCTTGGCCTGGACGGCCGCGTCCCCGCCGACGCTCATATTCGTGGCTGGATCGATGCCGACCTGGCCGGACACGAACACGAAACCGTTCGCCTCCGCAACCACCGAGTAGGGGCCTATCGGCTTTGGGCCACTGACGACCACCGGGATGGACTTGGGCATGGTGCGCGCTCCCAGATCGGATACGACGAGAGGCTACCGCTCTGTAGGCGCTCCTCTGCAGGCGCTCACAGCCCGGAGCGGGAGTTCACTCGGCAACCCCACCCGGTGGAAGGCAAGCAGTCGGGGTCAGGAGAAGGAGTTACCGCACCCGCACGAGCGGTTGACGTTGGGGTTGTTGATGTGGAACCCGGCGCCCTGGAGCCCGTCTCGATAGTCGACCTCGGAGCCGGCGAGCATCTCCATGCTCGTGGGGTCGACGACCAAGCGGACGCCGTCGGTCACGCTGACGATGTCGGCATCGTCGATGGCCGAGTCGAAGTACATCTCGTAGGAGAAACCCGAGCACCCGCCGGGACGCACGCCAAGGCGCAACGCCAAGGTGTCATCGCCCTCCTTGGCGATCAGCTCGGCGACCTTGGCGGCGGCCGAGGCGGTCATGACGACCTTCGGCGTCGCCGAGCGCGGGGTGATCGAGATTGCCTGCATCGAGATGCTCCCTGATCGGACGGAGGACGGAACTATACCCTGCAGGAGGTCTCTACCGATGTGGGATTTCCCGTACCCGTCGGGGCGGAACTAGCTTCCTGCCGTGACCCCGACTGCCACCCGCGCGGACGTCGAGGCCGCTCTCCGCGGGGTCGTCGACCCCGAGCTCGGCGGCGACGTCGTCGAGCTGGGAATGGTGCGCGGCGTCGACATCCAGGGCCGGGTGGCGACCGTACGCATCGCCCTCACGATCGCCGCCTGCCCGATGCGTGATCAGATCGAATTGGACGTCAAGAGGAAGGTCACCGCCCTCCCCGGGATCGATCAGACCCGGGTCGAGGTGGCCCCGATGACGCCCGAGGAGCGTTCTGACCTCATGGCAGTCGCCCGCAGGCGGGCGAGGGAGCACGCCGCGCCCACCAACGTCAGTCCCCTAACCCGGGTCATTGCCATCGGATCCGGAAAAGGCGGGGTGGGCAAGTCCTCGGTGAGCGTGAACCTAGCCGTAGCCCTTCGCAACGCCGGCTTCCGGGTGGGGCTCCTCGATGCCGACATCTGGGGCTTCTCCGTGCCGCGCATGCTCGGCTCGGCGGCGCGGCTCGAGGCGAATGACGATCGCAAGATCGTCCCCATCGACGTCGGAGGGATTCAACTCGTCTCGACCGGCCTGCTGGTGGACGACGAGGAGACCGCACTCATGTGGCGCGGCTTGATGCTCAGCAAAGCCCTCGAGCAGTTCCTCCAGGACGTGGCCTGGGACCCCAAGCTCGACTACCTGGTGCTCGACATGCCGCCCGGGACCGGCGACATCCAGATGGCACTCGCCCGCCTCCTCCCGCAGGCGGAGATGGTCGTCGTCACAACGCCACAGAAGGCCGCCCAGAAGGTCGCCGCTCGGGTCGCCGACATGGCTCGTCGCTCGTACATGCCCGTCGTCGGCGTGATCGAG
The DNA here is from genome assembly GCA_043805935.1 of Actinomycetota bacterium. Taxonomy (GTDB): domain Bacteria; phylum Actinomycetota; class Acidimicrobiia; order Spongiisociales; family UBA11373; genus RBG-16-68-21. The sequence continues at coordinate 535 of JAZDHM010000111.1, read as the reverse complement.
AACATGTCGGGGTTCACCGCCCCCGACGGCCGCCACTACGACCTGTTCGGCTCCGGAGGCGGCGAGGATCTCGCCAACGACCTCGGTGTCCCACTCATCGCCCGGGTGCCTCTCGACCCAATGGTGGTCGCGGGCGGGGACAGCGGTGCCCCGGTGGTCGACGCCCATCCCGAGGCGCCCTCGGCTCAAGCGATCATCGCGGCAGCGGCCCGCATCGTCGAGCTCGTTCCCCCAGCGGCGGACGAGACGTGCACCGCGCGGATCGCGTTGCTGCTCGAGGCGCTCGGGACGGGGGATGGCGAGCGACCAACCGCCGAGCGCTGAATCCTCAGACCACCGGCCTCAATTGCAGAGTGCCACCACGAGCGGGTACGGATTCCTTATTCCGTTGGCATAGCCGCCCGGATACCAGCCGAGGTGGAGGTGCGGGGTGGTGGCGTCTCCGGTGTGACCGACGTACCCGATGTACTGGCCGACGGCGACCCTCATCCCCGCGTAGATCCCCGGGACGTATTTCGACAGGTGGGCGTAGTAG
>JAZDHM010000110.1:0-7000 GCA_043805935.1 Actinomycetota bacterium | reverse complement strand
GACGCCACCAACATCTCCTGCAGGATCGAATCCGACGGCGGCGACTACCTGATCACCGGGACCAAGTGGTGGTCGAGCGGGGCGATGTCGCCTCGCTGCAAGGTGGCGATCGTGATGGGCGTCACCGATCCGGATGCCGATCCCTACCACCGCCAGAGCATGGTCCTGGTCCCGTTGGACACCACCGGCGTCCGGGTCGTGCGCGACATGACGGTGTTCGGGTACCACGAGCCGGGCGGCCATCCCGAGATCCGATACGAAGGCGTCCGGGTGCCGAAGGGCAACCTGCTCGGGGAGGAGGGAAGCGGGTTCGCCATCGCCCAGGCCCGCCTCGGCCCGGGGAGGATTCATCACTGCATGCGGCTCATCGGCATGGCCGAACGGGCATTCGACGTGATGTGTCGCCGCGCCCTCCAGCGGACCGCCTTCGGCAAGACGCTCGCCGAGCAGGGAGTGGTGCAGGACTGGATCGCCGAGTCACGCATCCGCATCGAACAGGCGCGGCTGATGGTCCTCAAGGCGGCCTGGCTGATCGACACCGTTGGGGTCAGGGGCGCCCGGATCGAGATCTCGGCGATCAAGGGGGCGGTTCCCGAGATGGCCACCTGGGTGATCGACCGCGGCATCCAGGTGCTCGGCGGGGCAGGCGTGAGCCAGGACTTTCCGCTGGCGGCGCTCTACGCCCACGCCAGGACCCTGCGCATTGCCGACGGCCCGGACGAGGTCCACAAGCGGTCGGTGGCCAGGCGTGAACTGCGCCGGTTCACGGAGTCGGGTTGAGCCGGGCGATCTTCGAGCCGGATGGCGAGCGCTTCGTTCCCGCTCCCGAGTCGCGTGCCCGGTGGTACGCCGACGCCCTCCACGGCGGTCCGGTGGCCGCACTCTTCGCCCGAGGGTTCGAACGCGCCAAGGCGCCGGCGCCGATGATGGTCACCCGGCTCACCATCGACCTGATGCGGCCGGTCCCTACGGTCCCGCTGGCGATCACCACCCGGGTGGTGCGGTCCGGGAGGCGGATCCAGGTGCTCGAGGCCTCGATGGACGCCGCCGGCGTCGAGGTGGCGCGGGCGTCGGCGTTGCGGATGCGGATCATCGATCTGCCGGTGCCGTCGCATCCCCGCCGGGAGACCCTCCCCGATCCGCAGGATGTCGAGCCGTACCCGATGCGAGGGGCCGAGGGCGAGTGGTTTCACACCAGGGCGGTGGAGGCGCGGTTCGTCGAGGGCGACTTCTACGAGCCGGGCCCGGCGACGGTGTGGATGCGACTCGCCATGCCGCTCGTTGCCGGGGAGGAGCCCACCCCGTTGCAGCGGGTGGCGGCGGTCGCCGACTTCGGCAACGGGCTGAGTCGGGTGCTCTCCAGCGGGTGGCTGTTCATCAACCCGGACCTATCGGTGCATCTTCACCGGTACCCGGGCGGCGAGTGGGTGGGCCTGCGCAGCCGCACGGACATCGATGGCGAAGGCGTCGGGCTCGCCCAGAGTGAGCTGTTCGACGAGGCGGGGGCGATCGGCCACGCCCTTCAGGGCCTGCTGGTCGACAAGGGCGCGGAGTGGATCGAGTGAGGCGGAGCCTCACTTGGGTCACCAGTTTCCAGTCGCCAGTAAGAGTCGAGTGCTTACTGGCGCGCGACCTCCGACGCTTCTTACTGGTGACTGGTGACTGAGCCTTGAACGGCCCGGAAGAGCCGTTCAAGGCTCCAGGTAGATGCACTCGCCGGGGCAGTCCTCTGCCGCCTGGATGATGCGGTCCTCGAGGCCGAGCGGCACGCGGGCGATCCCGCGGGGTCCGTCGGGGCCGCTGCGTCCGTCGAAGATGGCCTCGGAGCCGAAGACCGTGGCCGCTTCACGCACCGCCCACATGCCGTCACCGCGGTCGTAGAACACGAGCGGTTCGATCTGCTCGCAGATGCCGGCGCCCATACAGGCTTCGGTGTCGATCCACACACGCACGGTCAGCCTCCATGTCTCGGGTGCTGGCAAGGGTGGGGGAGGATCCCCTAACGGCGCCTGAAGCGGTGCTCAAGGGACCCAGCGAGAATGTACGAGTCCTCGACGAGGGGCCAAGGTGTCGATCAGGCAGCGGGTGTGGCACGGCGTGCTCCACCTCTTCAACTGGCGGGTGAACGGGACGCTCCCCGAGCCGCGGCGCTTCGTGGTGGTGGCGGCTCCTCACACCTCGAACTGGGACTTCGTGCTGGCGATGGCGGCCGTCCGCGCGCTGGGAATCCGGCCGTCGATCTTGGCCAAGCAGTCACTGTTCCGCCCGCCGTTCGGATGGGTGTTCCGGAGACTGGGGCTCATTCCGGTGGATCGATCGCGGCCGAGTGGGGTGGTCGGCCAGGTGGCGACGGCCTTCGCCGCCGCCAAGTCCCTGGTGCTGGTCGTGACTCCCGAGGGGACCAGGAGCCGAACCGAGGGCTGGCGCTCCGGGTTCTATCGCATCGCCCTGGCGGCGGGCGTCCCCATCGTGCCTGTGGCCGTGGACGGAGATCGGCGGGAGCTGCGGATCGGGGGCCCGATGTGGCTCACGGGCGAGGTGACCGCCGACATGGGCCGCCTGCGCCGGTTCTTCGCCTCCGCCGGAGGGATGCGGCCGGATCGACGCGGGCCGGTGCGGTTGACGGAGGAGGAGGGCGGGGTGTAGCGAACTCGGCCGCGGTTTGCGTGTCCACCCGCATCGTGCCTGGCACCCGGTGACTGGTACCGGGTGACAGCCGACCTCCTTACCATCCCCCCGTGCGCACCCTCCTCCGCCCGCGCTGGCTCGTCGCCCACGTCGTGGCAATCGTGTTCGTGATCACCTTCGTCATGCTCGCCTTCTGGCAGATACGCCGCCTCGAGGATCGCCGGGACTTCAACCATTCGGTGGAACAGGCGTTGGCGACCGATCCGGTCGACATCGGCGACGCTCCGGCCGAGGGGTACGTGCGGGTCACCGCCACCGGGGTGTACGACCCGTCGGTGGAGATCTTGACCCTGCGGTCCCTCGAGGGGACCTCCGGGTATCACGTCCTCACCCCCCTGGTGCTCGCCGACGGCACGGGGGTGCTCGTCGATCGAGGCTGGGTGCCGATCTCCTACGACACCCCACCAGTCGGCGGTCCGGCAGCCGCCTCGACGGGGGAGGTACGGGTCACCGGGATCCTGTGGCCCTCCGAGCATCAGGGAATACCCGACGCCCTGCCAAGCACACTGCGCGCCATCGACCCGGCCGTGGTGGACGCCTTCACCCCCTACCCCATGCGCTCCACCTACCTGGTGCTCCAGGCTGCCGACCCGGCCGTCGGCGAGCTGCCGGTTCCGCCGGAGCGTCCCGAACTCTCCGACGGGCCCCATCTCGGATACGCGGTTCAGTGGTTCCTGTTCGCCGGGGTGGTCATCGTTGGGTATCCGATCCTGCTCCGCCGCGTCGCGCGTACCACCCGAATCTGGTGACAGCGGCGAATTGACTGGCGGTGATCCCGAGCGTGACGAGCACGATCCCGAGGATCTGGATCACGCCCGGCGCCTCACCGAGGAAGATCCATGCCAACGCGGCGATCTGTACGAGCATCGTGTTGTTGATCACCGCCGACTCCGTTGCGGTGAGCGTTCGCAGCGAGTGGTTCCATAGCGTGAACGCCAATGCTCCGTTGACGACGGCGAGCCATCCGATGATCACCGCTCCCCGAGCGGTGATGGAAGGGACTCCCTCCACGGCGATCCCGACCACGATGAGCACGGCCGACCCGATGGCCATCGAGGCGGTGGTGATCACGAGGGGACTGGTGGAGAGATCACGGTTGGCCGAGCGGCCGAGCAGCGACGCGCCCACGCCGGAGGCGAGGGCGACGCCCGCGGCCACCATGCCGATCGTCGTCGCCTTCAAGGACCCGGAGAAGTAGAGGGTGGCCCCGGTGGCGACCGTCAGCGCGCCGATCACTTGACGGGCCAGCGGACGCTCTCCGATCGACCGACCGGCGACGAGGGCAACCGCAATGGGAGTCATCGACAGGACCAGGCTGGTGGTCGCCGCCGGCTGGTTGTCGATCGCCACGAACTGGGCGCCCTGGGTCAGGGTGTACATGACAAGGCCAAGGGCGGCCAGCCTTAGCCAGTCCCCGGCTTCGAGGGCGGCGATTCGCGCGCGAGTGACCGGCCGTCCCAATGTGACCGCTGCCAACACCATCGCCGCCCCGCCGTAGCGGATCCCGGCGAAGGCCAGAGGCGTGAGGCCTTCGTCGTCGAGCCCGAACCGGATGATGATCCAGGAGGAGCTCCACAGGGCGGTGACGAAGAGGGCGGCAAGCAGGGCTCGGGGATGCGAAGTGGAATCGCTCACGTGGTCACCTGTCGCCCGCTTCCCGCCGCCCGCCGCCCGTTGCCAACAAGAGGCTGCCGCGAATGGTCACCTGTTGCCGGCAAGAGACGCGGTCACGGGGTTTCGCCCTTCGCAGCCGAGCGAAGCGATCGCCTTTCGCCGCTCTTCCGTCGAGTGTCGGAGTCCGAACGTCGACTCCCCGGGCGCGTGCCGAGTCGCGAATGCGAGCGGCCAATCGCTGCCGAAGGCAATGAGGCCCCTCACCATCCCGGCCCACTCTCACGAAGCGACTCGGCGGTGAGGCGGGCGAGATGATCGACCGCCTCCCCCGCGCCGGTGAGATAGCGATCGAGTGAGAACGCCGTCCCGCCGACCCGGTCGCCGAGCACGTCGCGCAGATCCCGTCCCGACGCCATCGCCTCGGCAGAGGCCGCCTGGACGACGCGGTACGCCTCGTCGCGATCCATGCCCCCGCGGATCAGGTCGAGCAGCGCCGCGTGGCTGAACACGATGCCACCGGCGGCCTCCAGGTTGGCCCGCATCCGATCGGCGTCGACGACGAGGCCGTCGACGACGCGGGTCATGCGGTCGAGGGCGAAGTCGAGCGCCAGGCAGGCATCGGGGATGGCGACCCGCTCGACCGACGAGTGGCTGATATCGCGCTCGTGCCACAGGGCGACGTCCTCGAGGGCGGCCACCGACCATCCGCGGAGCAGGCGGGCGATGCCGGTGACGTTCTCCGTCAGGATCGGATTGTGCTTGTGGGGCATCGCCGAGGACCCCTTCTGCCCCTCGGCGAACGGCTCGGAAACCTCGCGCACCTCGGAACGCTGCAGATGGCGGATCTCGGTGGCGAACCGCTCCAGGGTGGCTCCGATCAGGGCGAGCGTGGTGACGAAGGCGGCGTGCCGATCCCGCCCGACCACTTGGGTGGCGGCGGGCTCGGCGTTGAGACCCAACTCCTTCATCACCCGCTGCTCGACGCTGGTGGGCACGGTGGCGTGGTTGCCCACCGCTCCGGACACCTTGCCGTAGGAGACAGTCCGCGCGGCGGCATCGAGGCGCCGATGAGCGCGCACCAACTCGAACCCGAACCCGGCCAGCTTGTGGCCGAAAGTGGTCGGCTCGGCCCACATCCCGTGGGTGCGGCCGACCATTGCCGTGGCGCGGTGTTCGACGGCGCGGCGCCGGACCACTTGGAACAAGGTGACGATCCGCGTGGACAGCAGTGCCGACGCCTCCTTCATCTGGGCGCCCAGGGCGGTGTCGAGGACGTCCGACGAGGTGAGGCCGAAGTGGACCCAGCGGCCGTGGGCGCCGACGGAGCCGGCGAGCACGTCGACGAAGGCAGCGACATCGTGTCGGGTCTCGGCCTCTCGTGCCCTCCACGAGGCGGGGTCGACCGGGGGAGCCGCGGCGATCGCCGCCGCCGCCGCCGCCGGGACGACACCTTCGGCCGCCCAGGCCTCGGCCACCAGCGTCTCGATCCGTTGCCACAGGGCGAGGCGCCGCCCCTCGGACCAGACGGCCGCCATCTCGGGGAGGGAGTAGCGCTCGATCACGGCTTAGAGGGTACGCGATGTAAGTCGCACGCCCATCACCGTTCGGCTTGCCACAAGCGAACCGTGATCCCGGAGGAAACCTATTCGGCAGGTCTTTTGGTGAAGGTCGCGGATCGCTGCGGCCCGACGGAGATCATCGAGATCGGCACCCTTGCCAGCTCCTCCACTCGCTCCACGTAGGTGCGGGCATCGGCCGGCATGTCCTCCCAGGCCCGGACTGCGGTGATGTCCGTCGTCCATCCCTTGAGGTCCTCGTAGATCGGTTCGCAGTTGTACAGGACCCGGTGCTGACGAGGGAACTCGTGGTACTCGATGCCATCGGAGAGGTAGCCGGTGGCGATGCGCAGGGTGGGGAACTCCGACAACACGTCGAGCTTCATGAGCGCCAGCTCGGTGATCCCGCCGACGCGGACCGCGTACTGCAGGGCCACCGAGTCGAGCCACCCACAACGCCGGCGCCTCCCCGTGACGGTGCCGTACTCCCCGCCGATGCGAACCATCGCCTCGCCGACCTCATCCGACAACTCGGTGGGGAAGGGCCCGGTTCCGACCCGCGAAACGTACGCCTTGGTGAGGCCGAGTACCCGGTCGATGTCGCGAGGGCCGATGCCGGTTCCGGTGAGGGCGCCACCCGAGGTCGGGTTCGAAGAGGTGACGAACGGGTAGGTGCCGTGGTCCACGTCGAGCAGGACCCCCTGGGCGCCTTCGAAGATCACCGTCTTGCCATCACGGATCGCCTGCCATACGAACAGGGCGGTGTCGTCGACGTGCTCCTCGAGGCGGGCGGCGTAGCCGAGGTACTCCTCGGCGATCTCGGACGCCTCGAACGGCAGCTGGTTGTAGACCTTGGTGAGGATCTTGTTTGCCTCTTTGACCGCGGCCTCCAGCTTGTCGCGGAAGATCCGCGGGTCGTAGAGGTCCTGCACCCGGATCCCGACGCGGGCGTACTTGTCCAGGTAGGCGGGGCCGATGCCCCGCTTGGTCGTGCCGATCTGCATGCGGCCCAGGTAGCGCTCCTTCACCGCATCGAGCTTGCGGTGATAGGGCATGATCAGGTGAGCGTTGCTCGACAGCTTGAACCGGGAGGGATCGATGCCGCGGTCGGCGAGCATCTTCATCTCGGCGAGCAGCACCTT
>JAZDHM010000109.1:0-5815 GCA_043805935.1 Actinomycetota bacterium | reverse complement strand
GAGCCTGCCCCCGCCCTCCACCTGGAGGACGGCGGTCTTGTCGTCCATGAACTCGATGCGCCCGTAGATGCCGCCGATGGTTTGCACCTCGTCGCCCACCGCGAGTGAGGACATCAGCTCCTCATGGCGGCGCATCCGCGTCCTCTGCGGACGGATCATGAAGAAGTAGAAGAAGCCGCCGATGACCACCGCATACAACGCGATCGTCAGCGCGACGTTGCCACTCGACGTCGTGGTTTCGGGAACCGTCGTCGTCTGAGCAAGGATGGTGAGCATCGATCCTCCGGGGCCGTGCCGCCGGCCAGCCTAGGCCGGAGCCTGCGTAGCGTAGCCATCCCCCGAGCCGTCTCGGTTTCGTGAGGCGGCCAGGGTCATGCGGTACTGCGCGAACCTTCCGGCGATGATCGCCGTCCGCGCGTCGGCGAGGACGCCGAGGGTGTAAGAGAGGTTGTGGATGCTCAGCAAGCGATGGCCGAGCAGCTCGCCCGTCACCCGGAGATGTCTCAGATAGGCCAGCGAGTGGTTCTGGCAGGTGAAGCACCCGCAGTCGGGGTCGATCGGCCGATCCGCCCCGGCCAGGTCCGCCCGGCGAACCGAGTAGTCCCCCAGGCGCGAGAGCACCTTGCCGTGCCGAGCCAGGCGGGTGGGCAACACGCAGTCGAATAGGTCGCACCCTCGCGCCACGGCGTCGAGCACGCCGTCGGTGTCCCCCAGCCCCATGACATAGCGGGGACGATCCATGGGGAGGAGGCCGGTGACCACCTCCAGCGTGGCGTTCCGCTCGGCAGCCGTCTCGCCGACACTCAGCCCCCCGATTCCGAAGCCGGAGAAGCCGAGGTCGGCGGTGCGCCGGGCGCTCTCGGCGCGGAGCTCGGGGTCGACGCCTCCCTGCACGATCCCCCAGAGGGCCTGGCCGGTCTCGCCGTGGACCGCAGCCGCCCGGGTGGCCCATCGCAGGGTGCGCTCCATGGCCTCTCGAACCACCTCCCGCGGGGCCGGCAGCCCGACCAGGTGGTCGAGGACCATGGCGACGTCCGCGCCGATCCGCTGCTGTGCCGCCACCACCCCCTCGGGCGTCAGACGGACCGCCGACCCGTCGTAGCTCGAGCGGAAGGCGACGCCGTCCTCGTCGACCCGCGGGTCGAGGGAGAACACCTGATAGCCACCGCTGTCGGTGAGGGTCGGTCCCTCCCAGCCCATGAAGCGAGCCAGCCCACCGCACTGGGCGATCACGCGGTCCCCGGGCCGGAGCATCAAGTGGTAGGTGTTGGCCAGGACCATTCGGGTGCCCACCTCGTGAAGGTCGCGGACGTCGATGGCTCGCACGCTCCCCCGGGTGGCCACCGGCATGAACGTGGGTGTGGGAACCGCGCCGTGCCGGGTCTCGAGAGTCCCGGCGCGGGCCCCTCCCTCGATGGCCTCGATCTGGAAACTCGTCGCCATCACGCGGCGCGCTCCGCCAGCATGGCGTCACCGAACGAGAGGAAGCGATAGCCTCGGGCGAGCGCGGTCCGGTACGCCTCGCGCCATCGGGACCCCATCACGGCGGCCATCAGCACCGTCAGCGTCGAGCCCGGGACGTGAAAGTTGGTCACGACGAGGTCGACCGCTCGGAACCGGTGACCGGGCGTGATGAACAACCGGGTCTCCCCGTCGATGGGGCGCACCTCTCCGGACGCGTCCGAGGCCGCCTCGAGGGTCCTCACCACGGTGGTGCCGATCGCCACCACCCGTCCACCGGCGGCGCGCGCCGCCTCGATGGCCGCCGCCGTTCCGGCCGTCACCGTCAGCCGCTCGGCGTGCATGACGTGATCCTCGATCCGTTCCACCGCTATCGGACGGAAAGTGTCGAGCCCGATCTCGAGATCGATCCCCACGACGGAGATCCCTGCGGCTGCCAGGCCCTGCAGCACCCGGTCGGTGAAGTGCAGGCCGGCGGTCGGGGCGGCCGCCGACCCGGGACGCTCGGCGTAGACCGTCTGGTAGCGCTCGGGATCGGCGAGCGTGCCGCGGAAGTAAGGGGGCAGGGGCACCTCGCCGATCTCCTGGGCCGCCACCTCGAATCCGCCCTCGGCGGCGACCAGGACCACCCGGCCCTCCACCGGGGGCTCTGCCACCACGGCGAGGAGTGAGCCGAATCGGAGACGGGTGCCGCTGCGGATCCGGCGCGCCGGCCGCACCAGCGCCTCCCAAGACCCGTCGCCCCGCGGGCGCAATACCAGCGCCTCCACCCGCCCCCCCGAGCCGTCCTTGAAGCCGCGGAGCCGGCACGCCCGCACTCGGGTGCGATTGACCACGACGACGTCCCCCGCCTCCAGCAGGGAAGGGAGGTCGACGAAGTGGTGGTCGGTCATGGTGCGGGTGTCGAGGAGCCGGGCGGCATCACGCGGCTCGATCGCCGACTGGGCGATGGCCGCATCGGGGAGGTCGTAGTGGAAGTCCGAGGTCTTCATGGGAGCGCGGAGAGTGTGGCAGGAGTCGTGATTCGTGACTCGGAATTCGCAACTCGCCGGATCGGTCACACGAACAACGAACAACGAACAACGAACAACGAACACCGAACAACGAACAACGAACAACGAACAACGCTAGAGCAGTTTCCCCTGCTCGGCCGCCGCGGGCACCGCCATCCCGAGGTGTCGGTAGGCGAGCCCCGTGGCGATCCGGCCCCGCGCCGTCCGCTGCAGGAATCCCATCTGGAGCAGGAACGGCTCGTAGGCGTCTTCGACGGTCTGGGGGTCCTCGGACACTGCGATCGCCAGCGTGGAGAGGCCGACCGGACCGCCCCCGAACTTGTGGATCACCGCTTCGAGTATCGCCCGGTCGACTCGGTCGAGGCCCGCCTCGTCGATCTCGAACACGCCGAGGGCCCGGTGTGCGGTCTCCTCGTCAGCGTGACCGGAGGCGCGGGCGTCGGCGAAGTCGCGTACCCGCCGCAGCAGCCGGTTGGCGATCCGGGGTGTTCCCCGTGATCGGCCGGCGATGACCGCAGCACCGGCCGGATCGATCTCGATGCTGAGGATGCGGGCGGACCTGGCCACGACCCGCTCCAGCTCTCGCGGCGGGTAGTAGTCGATGCGAGCGACGTATCCGAAACGATCACGCAGGGGCGCCGACACCCGGCCCACCCGGGTAGTGGCGCCGATCAGGGTGAACGGCGGCAGCGGAAGCCGGATCGAGTGTGCCCCCGGCCCCTTGCCGACAACGATGTCCAGGCGGAAGTCCTCCATCGCCGAGTAGAGGATCTCCTCCACCACCTGGGGCAGCCGGTGGATCTCATCTATGAACATCACGTCGCCGCGGCCCAGGTTGCTCAGGATCGCGGCCAGGTCTCCGGGCCGCTCCAGCGCCGGGCCGGAGGTCGCCCTGAATTGTGCGCCCATGGCGTTGGCGACGATGGCCGCCAGGGTGGTCTTCCCCAGTCCCGGGGGACCGCTGAAGATCACGTGGTCGAGGGTGCCGCCCCGGCCCGTTGCGGCTTCGATGAGGATCGATAGCCGCTCTTTGAGATCGTCCTGGCCGACGAACTCGTCCAGGGTGGCGGGGCGGAGCCCGGCCTCGAACGCCGCTTCCTCCGGCGTCAGCTTGGTGGCGAGGAGCCCTTCCTCCCTCATGACCGGCCCAACCTCTGCAGTGCCGACCGGAGGAGGTCGTCGACCCGTCCGTCGGCGTCCAGCCCGGTGATGGCGCCGGTGATCTCCGGCCCACCGTATCCGAGGCCCTCGAGCGCCTGCCGCACCTCGGCGAGGGCGCCCCCTCCCCCGGGCACGGTGCCGACGGCGATCTCGAGGCGCGCCCGCAGGTCCAGGATCAGCTTCTGGGCGCTGCGCTTGCCGATTCCGGGGACGGCCACGAGGGCGTCGACGTCCTCCGACACGAGCGCCACGCGAAGACGCTCCGGGGTGAGCGTGCTCAGGATGGCCAGGGCCAGCTTCGGGCCGACGCCGCTCACCGCGATGAGGTCGCGGAACATGTCACGGCCCTCGACATCGATGAAACCGAAGAGTGCCAACTGGTCCTCGCGGACGTGGAGATGGGTGTGCACCACGACTTCCTCGCCGAGGGCCGGGAGTGCCCCGAGATCCCTCCCCGGCATGGCGATCTCGTATCCCACGCCGCCGACGTCGATCACCGCCGCCGAGCCGGACCGTTCGACCAGCGTGCCGCGGACCCGGCCGATCATCCGGCCACCTCACCCAACGCCCGTCGCAAACCCGCTCCCTGGAGGTGGCAGAGCGCCACGGCGAGGGCGTCGGCGGCGTCGGCCGGTCCGGGAACGGCCTCGAGACCGAGCCGCCGGGCGATCATCGCCTGCACCTGCGCCTTGTCGGCGCCACCGTGACCCACGACCGCCATCTTCACCGCCGAGGGGGTGTACTCGTGGATCCCGATTCCCGCCCTGGCGACGGCGAGGATGGCCACCCCCGATGCCCGACCAACGGCCGTGGCGGTCTGCAGGTTGCGGTTGACGAAGACCTCCTCGATCGCCGCCTCGTCCGGGTGGTACTCGGCGATCACCGCCTCCAGGTCGGCGTACAGCTCGGCGAGGCGCCCGGCGATCGGGGACCCCGGATCGGTCCTGATCACCCCGGCGGCCACCGCCCGCAGCCGTCCGCCGGTCGATTCGACGACTCCGTAACCGGTACGGGAGAGCCCGGGATCGATGCCGAGGACGAACATGTGTACGGGAGGTTACCGCCTCGGAGGGTCGAGGAGGGGTGTTGTGGCGGGAGGCGAAAGGCAATGAGCGATCGGTGGTGACGCGCCAGGGGCCCTCGCGCCAGCGAACCGGTTGCGGGTTGTCGCCTATCGCCGATCGCCGATCGCGCCGAGGCCGGAGGCCGAGGCCGACGCGTCGCCGTGACTATGCAATGGCTCTCATGATCTCGTCGCTGATGTCGAAGTTGGCGTAGACCGCCTGGACGTCGTCGAGTTCCTCGAGGGCGTCGACCAGACGCAGCACCGAGCGGGCGGCGTCCTCGCGCAGCGGGATCGTGGTGGTCGGCAGCTGGGTGACCTCGGCCGACTCGACGGCGACACCGACCTTCTCGAGGGCGGTGCGCACCGCTCCGAGGTCGACGGGCGCGCAAATCACCTCGAACTGGCCGTTCGAGGACCGCACGTCCTCGGCTCCGGCATCGAGTGCGGCGAGCATCACGTCGTCTTCGCTACCGGTGGCGAGGAGGTATCCCTTCTGCTCGAACTGGTACGCGACCGAGCCGGGTTCTCCCAGGTTGCCGTTGTTGCGGGTGAAGGTGGAGCGGACCTCCGATGCCGCCCGGTTGCGGTTGTCGGTGAGCACCTGCACGTAGAGCGCCACTCCCCCGGCTCCGTACCCCTCGTACCAGATCTCGTCGTAGTGGGTGGCGGCCACGTCGCCGATGCCGCGCTTGATCGCCCGTTCGATGTTGTCATTGGGCATCGAGGCATCCTTGGCCTTCTGCACGGCCAGGGCCAGAGTCGCGTTCATGGTGGGGTCGCCCCCACCGTCCCGAGCGGCGATCTCCACCGCCCGCGCCAGCTTGGCGAAGGTCTTGCCGCGTTGGATGTCCTTGGCGCCCTTCTTGTACTTGATCGTGGACCACTTCGAGTGACCCGACATCACGCCTCCCGGACCGTGGCGAACACCAGTGTATGGATGCGCCCCTCGCCGACCAGCTCGGGATGGAACGACGTGGCATAGACATTGCCCTCCCGGACCACGACCGGGTGGCCCCTCACCTCGGCGAGGACCTCGACGTCCTCGCCCACCTTCTCGATCCAGGGTGCCCGGATGAACACGGCACGGACCGGGTCGCCTTCGAGACCCCGCACC
>JAZDHM010000108.1:0-4641 GCA_043805935.1 Actinomycetota bacterium | reverse complement strand
GCCGGGGTGGTGACCGCCCGGTTCGAGGGTGTGGTCACGCCCGAGGAGATCACCGCCGCTCTCGGCGGGTAGGGAACACCAGTCCCGAATCCGCCTCGCGCCCGCCACCGAGTGGTTAGCATCCCGCCGTCAGTCCGGAGGAACAGGGAGCTTTCGCCGACGTGAGCGGTGCGTCACACGTCTATCTCGGTGGCCGTAGGCGACGCCGCGTCGCCATCCTGGTGCTGCTCGTGGGCGGCGGCCTCCTGTTGGCGGCGTGCTCCGGAACCGACCCCACGAATCTCGCCCGCGTCGTCGACGGTGCCAACCCGCAGAACTCACTCGACGCCAAGGGACCCGACGCCACCACCATCAACCATCTCTACTGGATGGTCTTCGCGATCGCCGCAGCGGTGTTCGTCCTCGTCCAGGGCCTGCTGCTCGTGGCGATCTTCCGGTTCCGCCAGCGCAAGGGGAAGGAACGCCCCGTCCGCCAGGTGCACGGGAACATGCGCCTCGAGCTGGTGTGGACCATCATCCCGGTCCTCATCCTCGCGGTCATCGCGGTGCCGACCCTCTCAACCCTTTTCGACCTTCGACAGGCGCCGGATCCGTCGGAGAACGCGCTGCAGGTGGAGGTGACCGGGCACCAATGGTGGTGGCAGTTCACCTATCCGGACTACGGGTTCACCACGGCCAATGAGCTCCACATCCCGGTCGACCGGCCGGTGTACCTCACGATGACCTCTGCCGATGTCATCCACTCGTTCTGGGTGCCGCCACTCAACGGCAAGCGTGACGTGGTGCCGGGGCGCACCAGCAATCTCACCCTGCAGGCCGATGACCCGGGTGTGTATGTCGGGCAGTGCGCGGAGTTCTGCGGGCTGGCACACGCCGACATGCGCATCAGGGTGTTCGCCCAGACGCCCGAGGACTTCGAGACGTGGGCGCTCGCCCAGGCACAGCCGGCGGTGATCCCCACCGATGGCGCGGCCGCGGCCGGATGGGAGACCTTCTCCACCAACTGCATCGCCTGCCACGCCATCGACGGCACCCCCGCCCAGGTCCAACTGGCCCCGAACCTGACCCACCTCGCCTCGCGGACCGCGTTCGCCGGGGCCACCATCGACAACACACCGGAGAACCTGGCGGCCTGGCTGCACGACCCATCGTCGCTCAAGCCGATGCGTCCCGACCTGAACAAGCCGTCGCTGGGCCGGATCATGGGCATGCCCAACTTCCACTTGACCGACCAGCAGATCGAGGACCTCGTCGCGCTCCTGGAGACACTCAAGTGACCACGAGAGAGGCACCGAGATGGCGACCTTGACGCCGTCCGTCGAATCGGCGACACCGGCCCATCACGCCCGCACGGGCGTCTGGGGGTGGGTCACGACCACCGACCACAAGCGGATCGGCCTGCTCTACGGCGTTTCGGCGCTGTTGTTCTTCCTCGTCGGAGGGGTCGAGGCGCTGCTCATCCGCCTCCAGCTGGCGGCGCCCGACGGGACCATCCTCTCCGCCGACGCCTACAACCAGATGTTCACCATGCACGCCACGACCATGGTGTTTCTGGTCATCATGCCGGCGTCGGCGGCGTTCACGAACTACTTCCTCCCGATCTTGATCGGAGCGCGCGATGTCGCCTTCCCCCGACTCAACGCCCTGTCGTACTGGATCTACATCTTCGGCGGGCTGTTCCTGACGATCTCGTTCTTCGTCGGCGGCGCTCCCGATGCCGGATGGTTCGGGTATGCCCCCCTGTCGACCCAGGTCAAAGAGATCGTCCGCATGGACTACTGGGCGCTCGGCGTTCAGATACTCGGCCTGGCGTCACTGCTCTCGTCGGTGAACTTCATCACGACGGCGTTCACGATGCGCGCCCCCGGGATGACGATGATGCGGATGCCGGTGTTCGCCTGGATGGCGGTGGTGGTGTCGTTCCTGCTGCTGTTCTCGCTGCCGATCATCGCTGTCGGGCTGTTCGAGGTCTTCCTCGACCGGAACCTGGGAACCCTGTTCTTCGACGCCGCCGCGGGCGGGACACCGCTCCTCTGGCAGCACCTGTTCTGGTTGTTCGGCCATCCCGAGGTGTACGTCCTCATCCTGCCCGCCATGGGCATCGTGTCCGAGGTGCTGCCGGTGTTCTCCCGCAAGCCGCTGTTCGGCCGGTCCTTCGTCATCTTCTCGGGGATCGCCATCGGTTTCATGGGCTTCGGTGTGTGGGCCCACCACATGTTCGTCGCCGGCCTGGGGCCGGTCGCCGAGGCGACGTTTGCCCTGACGACGATGTTCATCGCGGTACCGACCGGCGTGAAGATCTTCAACTGGATCGGCACGGTGTGGGGAGGCTCGCTGCGTCTCAAGACCCCAATGCTGTTCTCGCTGGGCTTCATCGCCATGTTCGTGATCGGCGGTCTCTCGGGAGTCACCCACTCCATCGTCCCTTCCGACACCCAGCAGACCGACACCTACTACGTCGTGGCCCACTTCCACTACGTGCTCTTCGGCGGGGCGGTCTTCGGGCTCTTCAGCGGCATCTACTACTGGTGGCCGAAGATCACCGGGAAGCTGCTCAACGAGCGCCTCGGCAAGCTCCACTTCTGGCTGATGCTGATCGGGTTCAACCTCACCTTCGCCCCGATGCACATCCTCGGCCTTCGCGGGATGCCCCGCCGGACCTACCGCTACCCGAAGGGGCTGGGCTTCGAGTTCTGGAACTTCATCGCCACAGTCGGGGCATTTACGATCGCGGTGTCGATCCTGGTGTTCCTCATCAACGCGATGCGCACGAGGACCCGGGGCGCAATGGCCGGCAACGACCCGTGGGACGGACGCACCCTGGAATGGGCGATCTCGTCACCCCCCCCGGAGCACAACTTCGACGTGGTGCCGACGGTTCGTAGTGAGGATGATTTCTGGCACCGCAAGTACACCGAGGACGAGCAGGGCAATGCGGTGCCGATCGCGGGCGGCGCAGCCCCCCTGGTGGCCGGTCCCGACGACCCGCCGATCCACCTGCCATCGCCGTCGTACTACCCGGTGCTGGCGGCCTTCGGGATGTTCTTGACGGTGCTCGGGCTGGTGTACGTGCCCTGGGGCCTGGTCGTCGCCGGGGCGGGCGTCGTCGCCACCGTGTGGGGGCTCTTCGGGTGGTCCATGGAGCGGTTGACTCGGGAGGCGCACTGATGGCCATCGCCGTGGATCACACCGAACACGGTGGCCACCCCGACCTATCCAATGTCCGCAAGATCGCCATGTGGGCGTTCCTCGGGTCGGAGTGTCTGTTCTTCGGGACGCTCATCTCGACCTTCCTGCTGTACCACAACACCACCGGCGACGGCCCGACCGCCCACGAGATCTTCGACATCCCGTTCACGTCGGTGTCGTCGTTCGTGCTGCTGATGTCGTCGCTGACGATGGTGCTGGCCCACTACGCAGCCGGGCGAAAGGACTGGCGACGGATGCGAATCTGGCTGCTCGCTACCGCCGGCCTCGGCCTGGTGTTCCTGTCGGGCCAGGCGTACGAGTTCACCAACTTCGTGCACGAGGGCCTCACCGTCACGACGAGCCCCTTCGGCTCGGCATTCTTCGTGCTCACCGGCTTTCACGGTGGCCACGTCGCCATCGGGGTGCTGATGCTGCTGGCGACCACCTTCATGTCCTTCGGCGGGCGGCTCCGCGAGGGGGAGGGCATGAACGTCGAGCTGGTGGGCCTCTACTGGCACTTCGTCGACATCGTCTGGATCGTGATCTTCACCGTCGTCTATTTGCTGCAGGTGTGACCATGACCGAAGCGCTCGATCGTCCCCATCCCAAGCCGCTCGACTACGTGCGGATCGCGCTGATCCTGTTCGCCATCACCGCGGCCGAGGTGACCGTCACCTACATCGACGCCCTCGATTCGGCCCGCGCCCCGCTGCTTCTGGTGATGTCGGCGGTCAAGTTCCTGCTCGTGGTCGGGTGGTACATGCATCTGCGGTACGACCGGCCGGCATACCGGAACCTCTTCCTGATCGGGCTCATCCTCGCCCCCGTGCTGTTCGGAGCGGTCCTGTTCAGCTTCGGACTGCTGATCGGCAACTGACGTGCCCGCCGCCGCGGCCTCGGTCGGCCTCGACGCGTTCCCATTCCATGTCCACCCTGAGCTGATCGGGATCGGCGTGGCGCTCGCCATCGGCTACGTGTACGGGCTGCGGCGGCTGGCACCCCGTTATGCCCCTCACGACGAGCCTGCGGTGACCGGGCGCCAGATCGCCTGGTTCGTGAGTGGGCTGGTCCTGCTGATCGGCGTCGAGGGTTGGCCGATCCACGACGTCGGAGAGGGCAGCCTGCTGAGCGTCCACATGTTCGAGCACCTCGTGATCGGCCTGATCGTGCCTCCGGCCCTGCTCAAGGGAGTGCCGTGGTGGCTACTCCGCCTGCTGGTCAAGCCGGTCCTTCCGGCACTGAGGGTGCTGACCAAGCCGATCGTGGCTCTCGTCCTCTTCAACGGGACGCTGGCGTTCATGCACGCCCCGACGATGGTCGACCTGAGCCTTCGCAACGAGTTCGCCCACTTCCTGATCCACGCCACCCTGATGGCGACTTCCGCCCTGATGTGGTGGCCGGTGCTCGGGCCGATCCCCGACCTGCCCAAGCTGCCCCCATTCATGGCGATGG
>JAZDHM010000107.1:0-13633 GCA_043805935.1 Actinomycetota bacterium | reverse complement strand
TAGGGGCGACCCCGGGGGACACGGTGCTGCTCGTCGTCACCGATCCGCCCCTGACCATCCCCGGGTTGGTGATCGAGCCGCAGGCCGGCGACCGCCTCGCCCTGGATTACCGCCCGGCGCTCGTCGCCGTCCCGGGGGAAGTGGCGGCGCTGGTCGCCGCGGCGGAACGCTCCGGCCTGCTGGTGGCCGCGTTGAGGCCGTGAGGAGTCGCCAGTCGCCCGTCGCCCCTCCGTCGAAGGTGGTTCCTCCCAACTCCCCGTACACTCGCCCTCCATGCTGACCAGCGCCCTGTGGGGCCTCGTCCAGGGCCTCACCGAATTCCTCCCCGTGTCCTCGAGCGGACACCTGGTGCTCGTCCCAGCAGTCCTCGGGATCGACGGTCCCGATCTGGCCACCTCAGCGGTGCTCCACCTGGGCACCCTCGCCGCCGTGCTGTGGTACTACCGGCGCGACCTGCTCGGCCTCCTCACCCGGCCGACGTCCCCGGCGAGCAAGACGATCTGGATGCTGCTCGTGATCGGCACGATTCCCGCCGCCGTCATCGGCCTCGCCCTGAAGGGTCCCATCGACGTGCTCTTCTCCGAGGCGTGGATCGTCGCCGCCTGCCTGATGGTCACCGGGGCCGTGCTCCTGGCGGCGTCGCTGCTGCCGGTGGGCACCCGGGTGGTCGAACAGGGGCGCTGGACGGATGCCGTGGTCGTCGGGATGGCCCAGGCGTTTGCCCTACTCCCCGGCATCAGCCGTTCTGGGATGACCATTACCGCGGGCCTGGCCCAGGGTTTCGATCGCGTGCAGTCCGCCCGGTTCGCATTCCTCCTGGGTGTGCCGGCGATCGCTGGGGCCGGGTTCTTCGAGGGCGCCGACATAATGCGAACCGGCGGCTTCCAGACGTCGGCACTGGTGGGCGTCGCCGTCGCCGCGGTCGTTGGATATCTGGCGATATCTCTCCTCGTGCGGCTCCTGGTCCGCCGGGGTCTCATGCCGTTTGCGATCTACTGCCTGGTCGCCGGGGCGATCGCCTACTTCTTGGTCTGAGCGTTCCCGGCGGTGGCGTTCGCCTCCGACCGGCGGCACGGGTCTTGAATCGTCGTTTCCGGTGACCTACGGTCCGCGGGTGTTGCGCTCATCGGACGCACGGCTGGCGGTGCTCATCATCGGATCGTTGGCAGTGGTCTCCGTGCCGGCCACCTCCCTCCGGGCCGCCCACGCCGACTCGGGGTGCGTCACCACCCCCACCGGGATCGACTGCGGGTACTCCGGGGCCACCACGTCGACCACCACCGTCACCCTCCCTCCGCTGCGGTACCTCGCCACGTCCGACGATCCGGTGGTCGGACCATGCTGGTATTGGTCGCGGTGGCCGCCGGGCTTCGACTCCTGGGACTCGGCCTACGACGCGGCGATCATCAACACTCGGTTTGCGCTGCCGGCCTGTCCCGCCAGCCCGGGCACAACGACGACCACCGTGGCCACCGCCGCGTGGGAGATCTTCCGTTCTTTCCGGCTCGCCCGCCCTTCCTTCTCGCTTCGGCCGGCGGTCGGCATCACCAACCTGCCCAGCCGCCTCGACGTCGTACGACCGCAACCCCTCTCCCACCGCGAGGTGCTCCCGGACGGCCGGGTGCTGGAGGTGCGTGCCGATCTCCAGACCGTATGGGTCGATTGGGGTGACGGTACGCCTCCCGCCGGGTACCCGGCTGCGAGCGTGTTCGATGGAGACGCGTCTCATGGCTATGCCATCAAGACCTGCCCCGAGGACTACCGCCTCCACGATCCGAGCGGATGGCGGTGCCATCCCACGCTCAACGCCTACCCGATACGGGTGACCTTCTCGTGGGTCGGCAGCTTTCGTGCGGGCGACTCCTGGACCCTTCTGGGAACCATCGATCGATCCACCGCACTCGCGTATGACGTCGACGAGGTCGTCGGCGTGCTGATCGCTCCCTAACCTCCCCGGGATGCACCGCACCGCCATCCACGTTCGGTGGGCCGAACTCGACCCGTACCATCACGTCAACCACGCCACCTACCTCTCCTACCTCGAACATGCCCGCATCTCCGCGCTCGAGGACATCAGTTCGGGGATGGATGTCCTCGCCGCACAGGGCTTCCAGGTGGTGGTGGTCCGCGTCGACGTCCGGTTCATCACCCCGGCGACGGCCGGCGACGAACTGGTGATCTCCTCGGCAGTGGCGTCGATCGGCGCGTCGGCGAGCACCTGGCACCAGCGAGTGGATCGGGGGACGGATCGCATCCTCGACGCAACGATCGAGGCGGCGTGCACCGACCTCGCCGGAAGGCCGGTGCGCATGCCGCCCGGGCTGCGGGCTGGCCTCCAGACCCTGATCGAGGCGGCACGAGAGTGACCGACTCGGCGAAGGTGACCAAGGCGATGGCTCTGCTCGCCGATGCCGTCGTCATGTGGATGACCACCGTGCGGCCGGACGGACAGCCGCAGTCGTCCCCGGTCTGGTTCGTCGTCGACGACGGTGAGTTCCTCATCTACTCGATGCCGTCCCAGCGGATCGAGAACATCGCGGCGAACCGCCAGGTCGCCCTCAACCTCGACAGCGACGAGGGGTCGGACGTGGTGAGCATCGAGGGCACTGCCCGGGTCGTGGACGGGCCCGCCAACCTCGACCACCCCGACTACCAGGAGAAGTACGGGGCGATGATCGAGCAGATGGGAACCACCCGGGAGGAGTTCTCCACGGCGTACTCGATCCCGATCAGGGTCACCCCGACGCGGTGGCGGGTGTACTAGGAGAGGCGATTCGCGATTCGCAACTAGACGGAAGAAGCGAAGAGCGAGAGGCGAAGCCCGGTGAACGCCTCTTGCGGGGAGCGGAAAGCGGGCAACGGGAAACGGGTAACCGATGGGTGCCCGGTATCCTCGCGGAGGTGTCCGATGTCGAACTCCGTGCACCCCGCCCGATCTTCCTCGGCCTGGCCCTTGTCACCATCGGCGGCCTGTTCCTGCTGCGCGAGCTGGGTGTCATCCCCGACATCTCGATATGGACCCTGGTGTGGCTCGGCCTCGGCGGTTGGCTCCTCGTCGGCACCTTGGCCGGCAATCGCCGGGGATGGTTCTGGCCGCTCGCCCTGGTGCTGATCGGCACCTTCATGCTGCTCCGCGACCTCGACGTGATCGAGCGCTCGATCTCGCTGTGGCCGATCGTGGTGATCGCGCTCGGATTGGCGATCCTGCTCGAAGCCACCGAGTGGGGTCGGAGCCGCTCCCGGAAGCGCAGCCGGTGGATGTCGGACATCTGATCCGATCCCCCTTCTCGGATCCGCCCCCCACTCACTACCCTTGGTTGGCGGCATGGTGATCGACACCTCCGGGCCCACCGGCCGCGCCACCCTCACCGGCCTCACCGACGCCGAGGTCCGCAGACGCGTTGCCGCCGGTGCGGTGAACCGGGTCCCCACCGGCCCGAGCCGCTCGGTCACGGAGATCATCCGAGCGAACGTCATCACCCTCTTCAACGTGCTCCTGGGAGTGTTGCTGGCGGTCATCCTGGTGGTTGCCCCGATCCAGGACGCCCTGTTCGGCATCGTGCTGGTGGCGAACGCCCTCATCGGGATCATTCAGGAGCTGCGGGCCAAGCGCACCCTCGACCGCCTTGCCCTTCTCAGCGCCCCGCGTGCCACGGTGATCCGCGAAGGCCGTCGCCATGAGATCCCCGTCGATCAGGTGGTACTCGACGACCTGCTATCGGCGGGACCGGGCGACCAGATCGTCGTCGACGGGCTCGTCGTAATCTCGGACAGCTTCGAAGTGAACGAGTCGTTGCTGACCGGCGAGGCGGATCCGATCCCCAAGAACCATGCCGACGAGGTGCTCTCCGGGTCGTTCGTGTCGTCCGGGTCTGGTGTGTACAAGGCGCGGCGAGTGGGGACCGACGCGTATGCCGCCCACCTCGCCGCCGAAGCCCGCCGTTTCACGCTGGTCAACTCGGAGCTGCGACAAGGCATTGACCGGATCCTCGCCGTGATCGGTTGGGTGATGGCCCCCACGATGGCCCTGCTGATCTTCAGCCAGCTGCAGGCCAACGACGAGCTCAAGGAGGCGATCCGGGTGGCGGTGGGTGGCATGGTGGCGATGATTCCCCAGGGTCTCGTGCTGCTCACCTCCGTCGCCTTCGCCGTCGGGGTCGTCCGGCTGGGTCGCGCCAATGTGCTGGTACAGGAGTTGCCGGCGGTGGAGGGCCTTGCTCGCGTCGACGTCGTGTGTTTCGACAAGACGGGCACGCTCACGGAGGGAAGGCTCTCCGTCGAGGAGATCGTCCTGCTGGTTCCCGACGCCGTCGACGTCACCGACGCGCTCGGAGCGATCGCCGCCACCGACGCCAGCCCCAACGCCACGATGCAGGCCATCGCCGAACGGTTCCCCGACCCCGCGGGATGGTGGGCGTCGTCGAACGTGCCCTTCTCCTCGGCACGCAAGTGGAGCGCCGCGTCGTTCGGCACGTTCGGGTCCTGGGTGCTCGGCGCCCCCGAGATGATCCTCCCCGAGGACGGCCGGGTGGCCCTGGCCGTGGCGCGAGCAGCGGAGGGCGGTGCTCGCGTGCTCCTCCTCGCCCGCACCGCGTTCCAGGTGACCTCGGCGGGTCTCCCGGGTGACTTGGCGCCGATGGCGCTGGTGGTGCTGAGCGACCACGTGCGGATGGAGGCGGCCGAGACGCTGCGGTACTTTGCCGAGCAAGGGGTCGCCACCAAGGTGATCTCTGGGGATCACCCCGAGACGGTGGCGGCGATCGCCCGCCAGGTGGGTCTCGAGGGGCCGGTGGTCGATGCCCGCCACCTCCCCGAAGACCGCGCCGAGCTGATCCGAGTGATCGAGGAGGGCACGATCTTCGGCCGGGTCACCCCACACCAGAAGCGGGCAATGGTCGGAGCGCTCCAGGCGCGGGGTCACGTGGTGGCCATGACCGGTGACGGCGTGAACGACGTGCTCGCGCTCAAGGACGCCGACATCGGCATCGCTATGGGCTCCGGGTCGTCGGCGTCGCGTGCCGTCGCCCAGATCGTCCTGCTCGACGGGTCGTTCGCCACCCTGCCGTCGGTGGTCGGTGAGGGACGCCGGGTGATCGCCAACATTGAGCGGGTGGCGAACCTGTTTCTCACGAAGACCGTCTACGCGTTCCTTTTCGCCGTTCTCGTCGGGATCTTCGCCTCGCCCTTCCCGTTTGTGCCCCGGCATCTCACCCTCGTGGGCACGTTGACGATCGGCGCTCCCGCCTTCTTTCTTGCGCTCGCCCCCACGGCGACCCGGGCGCGGCCCGGCTTTGTCGGCCGGGTGGTGCGCTTCGCGATCCCGGTCGGGGCGCTATCGGCCGCGGCCACCTACTCCGCATACGAACTCGCCATCGCCGAATCGGCGCCGCTGATCCAGGCTCGCACGATCGCCGCACTGGTCCTGGTGTGCGTGGGGGTCTTCGCCCTGATCGTCAACTCGCGTCCGATGACGCCTGGGCGTCGGACGCTCATTGCGACGATGGCGGGGATCTTCGCGCTCGTGCTCCTCATCCCCTCGTGGCGGACCTTCTACGAGCTCGAGCTGCCGTCTCTGGTGATGCTGCTGGCCGGTGTCGGGATCGTCGGGATCACCGGCGCCGTCCTGTACGGGTCGCTCCGAGCGGTCGGATGGCTGAAGATGGTGCCGGTGCTGCTCAGGACGCCGTTCGAAGCAGGGGGACCGATCGAGGCGATCAAGAAGGGCGTCACCAGCCTCCGGCACCGGGCGCGGCGGATCACCTCTCCAATGAAGCCGCCCCACTGAATGGCTTGTGCGAAGAGCGCCCAAGTCCTCGACCGTCACTCGATCACGAACTCC
The DNA here is from genome assembly GCA_043805935.1 of Actinomycetota bacterium. Lineage (GTDB taxonomy): Bacteria > Actinomycetota > Acidimicrobiia > Spongiisociales > UBA11373 > RBG-16-68-21. Next base: position 7,794 of record JAZDHM010000107.1, on the reverse strand, counting down.
AACAGACCGTGCGCCTCGCGCAGCGCCGCCTCGACACTGCCTGGGTCGTCACCCGCGGCGAATAGAAACCCCAGGTAGCGGTCGCCCTCGGGAAGCGGCACCAGCCTGCGGCCGAGCGGGATGGTGATCTCCAGGGCGGTGACGAGGGGCACCTCGGCGACCGCCTCACGACCGTGCACCGCTCGCAACACCCCGGCGCGGGGGATCGGGAGCATCATCACGCCGCTGGCGATTGGCTCCCGCCCCATCCCGCGGCGGGGCAGGCCGAGGGCGGCGCGCAGCAGGAGCACCTCGAGGCTCTGATGGAGCAGCCCGAAGCGCAGCGATCGGCCGCACAGGCCACCGATCGACCGTGCCGCCACTTCCAGCACCCGGGGCCCGTCCCGGGTGATGCGCACCTCGGCGTGCGCCGGCCCGTGCACCAGTCCGAGGGCGGCCACCGCCTCCCCCACCAGCTCGGCGACCGCGGTCACGGTCTCCGTCGGGTGTCGTGACGGCGTGAGGTAGATCGTCTCCTCGAAAAACGGGCCCTCGAGGGGGTCGGGCTTGTCGAAGGTGGCCAGGACTTCGAGGCCCGACGGGGTGGCTAGCGCCTCGACAGCCACTTCGTCGCCGGGCAGGTACTCCTCGACCAGGATCGGCCACGCCGCTCCGGCGTCGGTGAGGATCGCATCGATCCGGCCGGCTGCAGCACGCACCGCGGCCGGGTCATCGGCACGGATGACGCCGCGGCTTGCCGCCAGAGATACCGGCTTGAGCACCACCGGAAAGCCGATCTCGATGGCGGCATCGACCGCGTCGCTGGCGTCCAACGCCTCTCGATGGCGTGGCTGGGGAACCCCGGCGGCGGCGAGGAGTGACCGCATCGCCCGCTTGTCCCGGGTGGCCGCCACCGCCTCAACCGGGTTGTGCGGCAGGCCGAGGGCACGGGCGGCGATTGCCGCGACCATCACCCCCCCGTCGTCCACCCCCACCACCGCGTCAACGGGAATCGATCGGACAGCATCCACCAGCGCCGCCGCGGCCGCCTCTGGCGCCCTGCAGTCGACCGTGACCACACCCGAGATCCGCCCCGAGGACAGGCCAAGGGTGCCGTCGGTGGCGATCAGGAGGTCGACGCCCAGCTGATCGGCGGCGTCGATGAAATCGGGGCCGCGGTAGGAGCCGGTGGGAAGCACGAGGGCGACACGGGGCATGGCCGACATGTTGCCAGCTGCCAGCTACCAGCCACCAGCTACCAGCCAGAACGGGTCCAGCGGCTCATCGCTCGGGCAGCGCCGGTCTGTCGAAGGTCGAAAGTCGCATCGCGCCCACCCCTACCATGCCTCCTTCATGGCCATCGAGGACCGCTCCGTCATCTCGATAACGCCCGAGGCCATCGCGGCGATCTCGGGCATCCGCGCCCAGGAGCCCGACGCAGACGAGCTCGCCCTCACGGTCGGGATCATCGGGGTCCGCGGCATCAGCTTCACCTATGAGCTCACCTTCATCCCGCTGTCCGACGCCACCCCCGACGACGTCGTGCAGCGCTTTGGCGACCTACCGGTGGTCGTGCGCGCCGACAGCGTCACCCGTCTCGAGGGGGCGACCATCCGTGCCGGCGACGGCGCCCTGGGGATCGACAACCCGAACAGCCCGAGCCCGAAGATCGCCGCCGGCGCCACCCAGTTGACCGGACCTCTGGCCGAACGGATCGCCACGGTGCTCGGTGAACAGATCAATCCGGCCATCGCCGCCCATGGCGGCTTCGCCGAGCTCGTCGCGGTTGAAGGCGACACCGTCTACCTGCGGCTCGGCGGTGGCTGCGTCGGGTGCGGGCTCGCCCAGGTCACGCTCCGCCAGGGTATCGAGGTGGCAATCCGTGAGGCCGTGCCAGAAGTCGGAGCGATCATCGACGTCACCGACCACGCCTCGGGCGACCACCCCTACTACGAAGCGGCGAAGAAGTGATCTGACGGCGCAGCCGGAAGATCACGGTCGTCCGGGCAGGGACCCGGGCGACACTGCGATGAGGCGTCAGCCGAAGAGCGGACAGGCAACAGCAGCTGACGGCGCAGCCGGAAGATCACAGTCGCCCGGGCGCACGGCCCGGTATGGGGTTGGGGCCCCGGCCGGGTCTTGCGGGCCCTGACCCGGGCGACACTGCGATGAGGCGTCAGCCGAAGCGCCAAAGAAATGGGGCGATCGGGCAGAGCCCGATCGCTGCGCTACCCGCTAATGGGGTTGGGCGGTCTGATGTCGTGGATGTCAGGCTGTGGTCGAGCCGCCGGAGGGTGAGCACTGCTGCCCGCCGGGCTGGGGTAGCCCTACGGATAGATCGTGCCCCCATCGGCGTGTGAGGTAGACGGGAACGGCTGGTGGGATGACGTGCCTTGAGTACTGGTCCATTAGCGCGCCGCTGTCTCCTCCGGCTTGAGAGTGACGATCTAAAGGAGGCCGGTGATGATCTTTGTGGGGGTGGATTGGGCGGAGGCTCATCATGATGTGGCGGTCAAGGACGAGTCGGGCAAGATGTTGGCGAGGCGGCGGTTCTCCGAGGGGGTGGAGGGGGTCCGGCGGTTCCATGCGTTGATGGCCGATGTGGCTGGGGATCCGTCTGAGGTGGTGGTGGGGATCGAGACCGACCGGGGCCTGTGGGTGTCGGCGCTGGTTGGCGCCGGATACCGGGTGTATGCGATCAACCCGTTTTCGGTGTCTCGTTACCGGGACCGTCACACCACCTCGGGTGCCAAGTCGGATCCCGGCGACGCCGAGGTGCTGGCCGATCTGGTGAGAACCGACCGGGATGCCCATCGGCCCACCGCCGGGGATTCGGAGCTGGCAGAGGCGGTCAAAGTGATGGCCCGGGCCCACCAGTCGATGGTCTGGAGCAGACAACGCCAGTCGAACACGCTGCGTTCGACCCTGCGGGAGTACTACCCGGGGGCGTTGGAAGCGTTCGGCGATCTAGACGCCCCGGAGGGGCTGGCCATCTTGGAACGGGCCCCTAGCCCCGACCAGGGAAGGCGACTGACCCGATCCCAGATCGCTTCGATGCTGCGCCGGGCGGGACGGCAACGCCGCATCGACGAACGAACCCTCGAGATCCAAACGGCGCTACGCAGCCCCCAACTCCAAGCGCCACCGCTGATCGCCGGAGCGTTCGCCGCCACCGTATCCGCCGCGGTGGCGGTGCTCGCAGAACTCAACCGCCAGATCGACCGGCTCGAGTCCGAACTGGGCAGCCGTTTTGAACAGCACCCGGACGCAGAGATCATCCGTTCCCTGCCAGGACTGGGGATGATCCTCGGCGCCCGGGTGCTCGCGAGTTCGGGGACGACCCGAACCGCTATGCCGACGCCAAGTCTCGCAAGAACTACGCCGGCACGTCGCCGATCACCAGAACCTCCGGCACCCGGCGGATCGTCTTGGCCCGACACGCCCGCAACCGGCGCCTCGCCGACGCCGCCTACCAATGGGCATTCGGCTCCCTCGGCGCCTCCCCCGGCGCCCGGACTCTTTACGACCAGCACCGCGCCAAAGGAGACACCCACCACCAGGCCCTCCGAGCCGTCGCCAACCGCCTCGTCGGCATCCTCCACGGCTGCCTCCACACCCACACCCACTACCGGGAGCAGACCGCCTGGCCATCGACGCAACAACAACAAGCAGCTTGACACTCCGACCCGTGGGATGTCTATCCGCAAGAGGCGCCCTAGCCCTTCGCCTTTCGCGTTTCGCCTTTCGCCCCTCCTGTCTGTCGAAGGTCGAATGTCGAAGGTCGCCCGACCGGATATCGCATTTCGCTTTTCGCAGCCTTTCGCCATCTTCTGTCTGTCGAAAGTCTCAGCGCCCGTCGGCTCTGAGCGACGCGATCCGCTCGATCCGTTCCAGGGCTCCCCTGATCTCCGCGGCGAGTGCCTCGCGCTCCCGCAGCCGGTCGACGTCGCCGCCGCCGAGCAGCCCGCGATTGTCGGCGAGGCGGATGGCGCTCTCGAACAGGACGGTGGAGACCGCCTCGGCGCTGCGAATCCGGCGCTGCGCCCGGTACTGCTCCCCGAGAGCGAGGCACGACTTGGTCAGCGCCTTGGGGTCGGCGTCGCGTCGGAAATCGGCCGCCACCAGGGCGTCGGCGACGACCAGGTACGCCTCGAAGATCGGCCTGAGCACCCAGGGCGCCGAGACCGGATGGAACCTCCCGAGCACCTCCACCGGCGCCGTGGCGACGAGCCGTATCCAGTCGGGATCGTGGAACGCGACCTCGGCGGCGACCTCGGCCCGGAACTCCTCCCGTTCGGCGAAGAAGAACTCGAATTTCGCAAGATCGCGCATCGCCCACACCTCCTCCCAAAACGCCGGCTCCGGGTCAGAGGTGCCGTCGGCGGCGACCAGCGCCACCTCCGCGATCGCCCCGGTGACGAAGAAGTGGACGATGGTATTGCGGTAATACGCCGCGGCCAGCTCCTGGCGCGGCCTGACGGCATACACGGTTTCCGTCCCGCCCTCCAGCCGGGTGGCCACCCGATGGTCGACGAGGGCGTCGAGCGCCGCCCGCACTTGGGTCAGGTCGTCGATGTCGAGCCTCTCGGTCACCGGCAGCGACCGTGCCTCCACGAACGAGATCAGCTCCCGCACGACCTCATGGACCTCCCCCACGGTGAGCGCCCGTTCGGCGCCGAGGAGCGCCACGGTCACCAATGAGATCGGGGTGACGGGCGACACCCGATTGATGCGAACCGACACCTCGAAGGCGAGCTTGGCGATCTCCACGTTCGATGCGTCGGGATCCGGCTCGGTACCCGCCGGATACCGCTCCAGAAATTGCGACAGCTGCACAGGTTCACCGAAGGCGAGGTTGATACGGCCGTACCGGCGCCGCAGGCTGCGTACCACCTTGACGAGCCACGCGAACGACTCGCGCTCCTTCCTTTCGCCGCGCTGCTCGGCGGCGTGCGCGCTGACGTCCTGGATCTGGTCGTAGGCGATCGATGTCGGGATCAGCACCACGTCATCGCATGAGCCGCGCCGCCACGAGTCGGCGACGTACGACAGCATGCCGTAGCGTGGCTCGCGCAACTTTCCGCTGCGACTCCTCCCTCCCTCGAGATACCACTCGAGCGGAAACCGCTTGGAGAGCAGGTAGTCGATGTACCGCTTGAGGACGAACTTGTACGGCTCGTCGTCCTTGAAGGTGCGGCGGATGAAGAAGATGCCGTGCCGCCGGAGGAGCGGGCCGATCGGGAAGAAGTTCATGTTGATCCCCCCGGCGGTGAGGTTCGGGGGAAGGCCGTTCTCGTAGAGGACGTAGGTGAGCGCGAGGTGGTCCATGTTGGACTTGTGCGCGGGGAGGAAGGCGACCGAATGGCTCTGGCCGATTGTGGCGATCCGATCGAGGGCGCCAGGGTCGTACCGGATCCGTCGCTCGTACCCCATCGTGTACACCGCCCGGACGAGGGCAGCCACCAGGTCGATCACGAAGGTGCTCGGCGAGGCGGCGATCTCCTTGAGGTACGCGGCCGTCTTGGCTCCCAACGACTCCACGTCGTCACCGGTGACCCGGGCCAGGTCGGCAAGACCGGCCTGATACGACGCCGACGTCAAGAGGTCCTCGGCGACGAAGCGAGGGACCTTGTAGCGGTTCCCACGCACCCTCCGCTCCGCCACCTCGAGGGTGAGGGCGGCCTGCAGGGCGACGTATTCGGCGAAGCCGGTGGGGGCGGCGGGGCGCTCCACCCGATGTGACAACCAGCGGGATCGCACTGCGGCCACGGTTGCCGGCTCACCGGCGATCACCCGGACCCAGTCGGGCCGGAACCTCACGATCAGCTCCTGGAGCAGCCGGTTCGGGTCACGGGGATCGCCCAGGGTGATCAGGTCGATCAGCGAGGGAACCCGGCGGCCCCGTCGTCGCATCGTGGTCCACGCCACCCGCGCCGGGACCAGGAGGAGGTCGGAGCTCGAGCCGAGCGCGGCTCGCAGATCGTCCAGTGACCCCCGCGCCCTCCGGCGCCGCGAGGAGGGGATACGGACCACCCGACACTCCGTCCCCGATGGCCGACGGCGCTCGATCCACTCGTCGACCAGTCGTGCCTCGAGGCCACCCGCGCCGTCGACGACGAAGCACACGGGCCGCTTCCCTGCATCCGGCCAGGGAGCCTCGGCGTCGCCGGGGACGGCGCGGAGAGACATGGGTAGGAGGCTACGCCAGGGAGAGATGGCAGATGACAGAAGGCAGATGGCAGAAGGAAATGCCTTTCTGCTTTCTGCTCTCTGCCTTCTGCTCTCTGCCTGCGGCCGCCGGAAGGCGGCCTAGACGGCCGGCAGCACCAGGGCGAACACAGACACCCCCTCGCGGCGCTCGTAGGTGAGGTCGCCCCCCATGAGCCGTGCCAGTTGCCGCGACACGGTGAGGCCGAGGCCGACCGACTCGGTCCGCCCCACGCTCGTGTGGGCGCGCTGATACGGCTCGAAGATGAACCCGCGATGGGACGCGGGAACGCCTTCGCCGTCGTCGCACACTTCGAGAACCCAGGACTCCGCGGTGTGCCGGGTGCAGACCACGATGTTCGGGCCGCCGTAGCGGTCGGCATTGGTGAGCAGGTTGCGCACGACCTGACGGATTCGGATCCCATCACCGAAGACCTTCACCTCGCCGTCGCGCCCGTCTACGCGCACCGCCTTGCCGAGCCGGCGGGCGCGAATCACCGCGTCCACCTGCTCCCACAGATCGATCGCCTCACGGCCAACGGGGACCGAGCCGTGCTCGGCTCGCGAAGCCACGAGCAGATCCTCCACGAGGTCGCCCACCTCCGTCGCCTGCTCGTCGATGAGGTCCACGAAGGATGCCACCTCGTCGGTTGCGAAATGCCGCAGCCCGTCCCGCAGTTCGTGGGCGAACCCGACAACCGCGGTCAGAGGGGTACGAAGTTCGTGGCTCACTGTGGCGACGAAATCGTCCTTCGACCGCACCAACTCGCGCAGCTGCTCGGTGGCCCTGACCCGATCGGTGATGTCGTACGACACCCCGATGACGCCTCCGATCCTGCCGCCATCCCTGATCGGGTTGTATCGGGTCTCGAAGACCAGCTCGCCTATCTCGTCGGTCGCCGTGAACGCCTCGCCGCTCAGGGCGCGGCGCATGTTGCGGATCACCGATGAGGACCCGCGGTGCAACTCGAACACCGACCGGCCCACCACCTCGCCCTGGGTCAGACCCAATGAGACGAGCGCCTGGCCCTCCGACAGCGTGTACACCCCGTTCTCGTCGACGGCGAAGAGCAGGATCGGCGCCCCGGCCATGACTGTGCGCAGCCGCTGCTCGATGCGGCGCAGGGCATGCTCGGCCTGCTGGCGCTCGGTGGCGTCGACGAAGGCGACGAGCACGCCGGAGTAGTCGCGCTCGCCATCGATGGTCGGCACTAGCGTGCGCATCACGCCGACGCGGGAAAGGCCGGCGCGATCGATCATCGTGGTACTCCACTCGCTGCGGGTGGTGCCGCGGCGAATGGTCTCGACGACGCCGCGGAACGCCGCAGCGTGGCCCGCGCCGATCCCCGCAGCCGCCTGCTCATCGGAGCCATCCTCCGGGTCGCTCGAGAAGATCAGCGCTCGGGCCGTCTCGTTGACGTTGCGCACCAACGCGGTGGCGAGCAGCCGGTCCGAGGATGTCGCGTCGAGGGCCTCGCCTGGATCCGCAGGGAGAGCGGCGACGAGTGCGGTGACGTCCAACTCCCACACCGGAACCGGCGACAGGTCGAACACGTTGCGAAAGTGCGCCTCGCTCTTCCCCAGCCGCATCTCGGAGCGGACCCGGTC
>JAZDHM010000106.1:0-10154 GCA_043805935.1 Actinomycetota bacterium | reverse complement strand
CTTCGACCACGACCGGGCGCCCGTCGCGGTCCAGACCGCTCGCCCGCGCCAGTGCCGGGCGCTTGATCGGCCAATAGCGGTTGGGTACCGAGAGGCATCCTTCCTCGTACACCCACGACCCGCTGGTCTCCTCCAACACCGGGTTGACCAGGCCGTGGGGGCCATCGCCGGCGTCGAACACCACGACCCGCAGCCCGATCCCGATCTGAGGGGCGGCCAGCCCCACGCCCGGGGCGGCATACATCGTTTCGATCATGTCGTCGATGAGCCGACCCACCTCCGCGTCGACGACTTCCACCGGACGCGCCGCCATTCGCAGCACGGGATCAGGAAAGCGCCGAATCGGGAAGATGGCCATGTTGGGCGAGGATACCGGTGAGGTCACCGGGCGCTGCCCGCTACCCGCCGAGTGAACGAGGGTGTCCTGCCGGTGGCCGGCAGCGGGTAGCCGGCAGCCGCTTACAGATCGATCGGATCGGCGTCGACCCGCACCCGCGCGCCGCTTTCGCGCCATCTCCCGACGACGGATCGCACCACGGTGCGGGCACTCGCCAGGTCCCGCCCCTGCACCAGCCAGCGGAAGGACTCGCCGGCGTCGGCCGGCCCCAGCACCGTCGCCCGATCACCGACCTCGTCCGCGAGCTGATCCCGGAAACCGGCCGGGAGTCCGCTCGCCTCCACCACCAGAATCTCGCCGCCGGGCGGGAATCCCAGCGCCGCCCGTCGCGCCGAGTCTGCCCGCACGAACCCGACCGGGTCGCCGCTGCGGAGGGCGGCGAACGCCGGATGGCCCGGGTCCGAGGTCTGGATCAACGCCCGCCGGCCGCGCCCCGTCCCGGCGGCGGCTACCGCTCGGGCGATGAGCCGCAATCCGTCTTCCGCAGCCCGGTAGGTGGGCGCCATGAGTGGACCGTCGGCGTCGACGACCACGGTGAGATCCACGTGCAGCCCGGGGAGATCGCGCTCCGTCCCGGCCACCACCGGTTTGCCGCTGCCCGCCTCGCCGACGTTAGCGGCTCCCACGATCCGCCCCGCCTCTGATGCCACCCGCCCCAATCCGGCCCCGAGCGCCTCGTACCGCCGGCCACCGCACTCCACGCACGCTCCCGCCGGCGCCCCGCACCGGCGGCATTCGGCGCCGCCGCCGGGGGCGGCTCCGCAGTCGGCGCATCGCCTGATCGTCCGGCACCGCACGCAACGCATCGTGGTAACGCGGCGATCGGTGAATAGGAGCACCCGCCGTCCCGCCGCCATCGCCGCCCGCAGCGCCGCCGCGGTCACCTCGGAGAACAGCCCCGCCCCTGGGGGTTCGCCGCGACGGTCCACGATCTCGACCAGCCCCCACCCCCGGCCCGAAGACACCACCGTGGCGACCTTCGCCAGCGCCTCGGCCGTCGGAACCAGATCGGCGAGCACGAGGGAGAACCGCTGTGCGGCTGCTCGCTTGGCCAGCAGGTCCCGGGCGTGGACCGTGGGAGTCGCCTTGTCCTTCATGCCCCGCCGCCCCTCCCCGAGCAGGACGGCGATGCCCGGCGCCGCCAGGGGCCATGCCGCCACCTCCCGGGTGCCCACCAGGATCGTCCCCGGCATCGTTGCCGCCGCCACCCACGATCTCGTCGCCTCGGAGGCCGAGAGATGGGAGCCGCCGGTGACCACCCGATCGCCGAGGCGGGCGCCGAGCGCGGCCGCGGTGGATTGAGCCTCGACGGCGGTCACCGCGATGACCATGGCCGACCGCCCGGCGGCGGCGTGCTCCACGACCATCCCCTCCACCTCGGCGTCGGAGAGGCTTCCGGCGACGACGACGGTGCGGAGCCCCGCCGACCCGATCGGCCCCGGAGACCCGGGGACCGCAGAGATCGGGGAAGGTCGCTTCGTCCCGCCGCTCCGAGGGACGTTGGGAGGTGACGCCTTGGCCAGCAGGGTGGACACCGGGGCGACGTAGCGGGCCGCCGCCCAACGCAGCACCCCGAGCAGGGCGCGGTCGAACGCCGGGACATCGCCGGACACCGATAGGATCGGGCGCAATCCGGGCTTGGAGGGCTCTCCGGTGCCTACGACCCAGCCTCTGACCCGGCGCCCGCCGAGGGGCACCCGCACGATCGAGCCGACGGAAGGGTCGAGGCCCTCGGGAACGGCGTAGGCGAACCCGTCGTCGACCGCGAAGGAGGGCACGTCGGGGACGACGCGGACGTTCAGGGCGACCTGAGTGCGACGATCCGGTCCCACAGGCGCGCCGCCACCGCCTGCTTGGACATCATCGGCCATGCCTCCGAGGAGCCATCCCTTCCGAACACCGTGACCGCATTGGTGTCCGTCCCGAACCCGGAGCCGGAGGCGGTGACGTCGTTCGCCACGAGGAGGTCGACCTCCTTGGACGCCGCCTTGGCAGCCGCTCCGGAAGCCGGCCCGGTCTCGGCGGCAAAACCGACGAGGAAAGGGCGGGGGTCCATTGCCGTGACTCCGGCGAGGATGTCGGGTGTCGCCGTGAGCCGAAGGTCGGGAACGCCGTCGGCCCTGCGCACCTTGGTGCCGAGGGCATGCTCGGGACGGAAGTCCGCCACCGCCGCCGCCAGCACCGCCACATCGGCTTCCCGGGCGGCCTTCCACACGACGTCGGCCATCTCGTTGGCGGTCTCGACGGCCTGCACCCGGATCCGGGGATGGGCCGGTGCGGGCATCGTGGTCACGAGCAGGACGGTGGCCCCCCGCTCCGCAGCTTCAAGGGCGATGGCGTTGCCCATCTTCCCCGAGGACCGATTCCCCACGTACCGAACCGGGTCGATCGGCTCCCTGGTGCCGCCGGCGGTCACCAGGACGTCCCAGCCGGCGAGCGTCCCCTCCCCAAGTACGTTCTCCAGGGCGGCCACGATCTCGTCGGGCTCGACCATCCGGCCGGGGCCCTCGTCTCCTCCGGCGAGCGCCCCGGCGACCGGTCCCACCACGTGGACGCCGTCGCCCCTCAGGATGGCCAGGTTGCGCCGGGTCGCCGGGTGCTCCCACATCTCGGTGTGCATGGCCGGGGCGACGAGCACCGGCCCGGAGAAGGCGACCACCGTGGCCACCAGCAGGTCGTCGCTCGCTCCCGCGGCGAGCCGCGACAGCGTGGCGGCCGTCGCCGGAGCGATCACGATGGCATCCGCCCACGCCGCCATCGCGGTGTGCGGGCTCACCTCGTCCGCACCGAACAGCTCGATCGCCGGCGGGGTCCCCGTGATCGCCGCCATGGTCTGGGGGCCGAGGAATTCGGTTGCCGCGTGGGTCATGATGGTTCGCACGCTCGCCCCGGCCTCCACCAGACGGCGGGCGAGGTATGCGGACTTGAAGGCGGCCACCCCTCCGGTGACGCCGAGGACGATGCGGCGGCCCGCCAGCATGCGGCTACTCGCCTACGTCGACGACGACCTTGTCGGCGGCGATCTCCTCGAAGGCGATCGAGAGAGGCTTGCGAGAGAGCGAGTGGACCTGCGGCGGGATGTAGCCGCCGATGCCGTCGCCCAGCTGGTTGAAGTAGGAGTTGATCTGGCGGGCGCGACGAGCCGCGAGGACCACGAGGGTGAACCGCTCGTTGGTGCGCTCGAGCACCGTCTCGATGGGTGGGTCGATCATCATGATGGATCCGGTCGGTGGGGAACTCGCAGTATACCGGCCACCCTGTCGATGGCAGTGTTGAGGTCGTCGTTCACCACGATGTGGTCGAAGAGCGTCACGGCCTCGCGCATCTGGCCGTCGGCGATTTCCAGGCGCCTGCGGATGTCCTCTTCGGTGGTGTCTCCCCGCTCCCTCAGCCGCCGTTCGAGCTCGGCGAGGCCGGGAGGGGCCACGAAGATCATCACGGCCTCCGGGTAGAGGTTCTTGATCGTCCGGGCACCCACCATCTCGATGTCCGCCAGCACGTCCTCGCCGGCGGCCCGGTGGTCGAGCTCGGCGACCGGGGTCCCGTAGAGATTGCCCCCGTAGGAGGCCCACTCCGCCAGTTCGCCCGCCTCGATCGCGGCGGCGAACCGATCGCGGGTGACGAAGTGGTAGTCCACCCCGTCGGTCTCGCCGGGCCTGGCCGGGCGCGTCGTCATCGAGACCGAGAAGTGGAACGGCATCCGCTGCGACAGCCCCTCGACGACGCTGGTCTTGCCCGCCCCCGAGGGGCCCGACATGACGATCAAGCGCCCCAGGGGCGGATCAGGAAAGAGCGTCGATGAGGGCCTTCCTCTGGTTCGGGCCGAGGCCGCGCACCCGGCGGTTTTCGGCGATCCCAAGGCTCTCCATGAGTCGGTGCGACTTGACCTTTCCCAGGCCGGGAAGAGCGGTGAGCACCGCTTTCACCTTCATCCCCCCGACGATCTCCTCGGCGGACCGATCGAGGACGTCACGCAGCGACGATCGGCCCGTCCGCAGTGCTTCCCTCACCTCGGCGCGGACCCGTCTCGCCTCGGCCGCCTTCTCCAACGCCGCAGCCCGCTGCTCCGGCGACAAACTCGGTGGATCGGCCATGTGTTGCCTCCTCCCGTCCCGCGGTCACTCTATCCCCTGCCGCTTGCGCCCTCGAAGGCGGCCAGCGCCTCGGCGGGATCCCGTCCCGCCAGCACCGCCGCGTCGAGGATCACCCCGGCCGCCCCCCGTGCGGTCGCATCCGCCGCCTCGGCCGGCGTGCCGGCACCCCAGGCGACCCGCTCCACGCCGGAGGCGACCTGATGGACCACGCCGAGATCGCTTATCGTGCAGATCATCGCCCCCACCCCGGCAGACCCTGCCGCCGCAGCCAGACGCGACACCACGCGCCCCCGAGACTCGCCGAGTCGCGACGCCGCGACCGCGGCATCGTCCAGACCGGGACGCAGGGTTACCGCCATCGTCCGACCACCCCCCACGGCATCGACCACAGCCCGCATCACGGCGATGCCGTCGACCGCCTGCACCGTCACCCAGGAGGCTCCGTAGTCGACGAGCCGGCGGGCGGCGACGGCAGCGTCTTCCGGATCACCGTGGAGCCCGGCCAGGACGATCACCGGGGTGACCGCGGAGAGGGCCGCCACCACGGCCGGCCCCGGGCCGGCGAGCAAGGCAGGAGTGATCACCACCCCGCATCGCCCCGAGCACGCGGCGGCGATCCTGACGGCCTCCTCGGCATTGCGCGCCGGCACGATCGCCCAGAGGGGATTCACCGCGCCTCCACAGCCAGCCGTGCCAGCACGCCGTTGACGAACCCGCCGCTGCGAGCCGTCGAGTACGCCTTGGCGAGGCGGACCGCCTCCGAGATGACCACCGCCACCGGGGTAGCCGGTCGATGCCGCAGCTCCCACAAGGCGATCCTCAGCACGTTGCGGTCGATCGGAGGCATCCGTTCGATGCGCCATCCGCTCGACACGGCTCCGATGGCCGCATCGAGGTTCGCTCGCTCCGCCCACACCCCGGTGACGATGTCGGCGGCCCGGCCCCCGATCTCACCACACTCGGGATCGGCCCGGCGCTGGTCGGCCTCGTAGAGGGTGCGGAGGGCCTCCTCGCGGGCCTCCGCCGGTTTCATGTCACCCGGGTCATGTACGAGCCGGCCCGGGTGTCGACCTTGATCCGGTCACCCTGGTCGACGAACAGCGGCACCTGGACCACCAGGCCGGTCTCCGTCCTCGCCGGCTTGGTCCCCGCGGACGAGCGGTCGCCCTTCACCCCCGGCTCGGTGTCGACCACCAGCAGTTCGACCGACGTGGGGAGGTCGATGCCGATCGCCTTCCCTTCGTACATCGACAACTGGGCCGTCTCACCGGCCTTGAGGTACCAGGCGGCGTCCCCCACCTCCGCCGTGGTGAGAGACAGCTGGGCGAACGACTCGCCGTCCATGAAATGGAACCCGAGGTCGTCCCGGTAGAGGAACTGGTGCGGGCGGCGGTCGATGATCGCCTGCTGGACGGGCTCGTCGGCGCGGAAGGTGCGATCGATGACCGCCCCCGACTGGACGTTCTTCAGTTTCATCCGCACGAAGGCCTTGCCCTTGCCCGGCTTGACATGCTGATACTCGACGATCTGGAAGACGCCGTCATCGAGGTCGAGGGTCATCCCGGGCTTGACGTCGTTGGTCGAGATCACTCCCACATCTCCCGCGGCGCCGCGGTGATCAGGTCTCGGCCCTCGGGGGTGACGATCACCATGTCCTCGATACGCACGCCTCCGATACCCGGGAGATACACGCCGGGTTCGACGGTCACCGCATCACCCACCTGGAGCGGGTCGTCGTTCCCCCGGCGGATCCACGGCGGCTCGTGGATCTCGAGGCCGACGCCGTGCCCGGTGCTGTGGAGGAACTGCTTCTCATAGCCGTAGCCGCGCAGTACCTCGCGGCATGCTTCGTCGACGTCGCCGCTGGGGACTCCCGGCCTGACCGCGGCGATGCCCGCCGCCTGGGACTCGTGGACCGCCCGATACACGCGCACCATCTCCGGGTCGGGCGCGCCCTCGAGCCACACGGTCCGGCTCATGTCGGAGTGGTACCCGTCGACGACACAGCCGTAGTCGAGCAGCAGCAATCCCGAGCCGACCGGCTTGCGCCCGGATCGGTAGTGCGGGATCGACGCCCCGGCGCCGGCCGCCACGATTGGTTCCCAGGTGGCGGCCTCGCCGCCGTGGGCGCGCATCACGTCGATGAGCCGCCACCCCAGCTCCGCCTCGGTGATGGTGCGCCCGACGATGCCGCCGAGGGCGGCGAAGGCAGCATCCCCGGCCGCGGCGGCGGCTCGCAACGCCGCGATCTCCGCCGCGTCCTTGCAACGCCGCAGCGTCTCGATCGCTCCCCCGCCGGCGACGACCGCGACGCCGGTCTCCCGGTCGAAGTCCGTGGCGAACGCCCAGGTCACGCCGTCGGACTCGAGAGTCACCGCCGCCATTCCCTCAACCAGGCCGCAGAAGACGTCCCACATGCCGGACGTGTACACGACCAGGTCGGTGTCGGTGAGGGCGGCGACCAGCCCCTCTGCCATCTCCCCATAACGCCCGTCGGTCACGAACACGGCGGCGCCGGACGGTTTGACCAGGAGGAAGCCGTTGCTCCCGGTGAACCCGGTGAGGTACCGCAGATTCGGCGGCTTCGACACGAGGAGGGGGGCGTCGATGCGAGCGCGCAGGGTGTCGAGTCGTTCTGCGTGGTTCACGGCTGTCTCCTGATCCCGACGGCCTCGAGGGCGGCCCGTACGGTAGCGGCGGCGACGGAGGTGACTTTCGGACGCCCGATGTCCTCCAGGAGAACCATGCGCATCCCGGACGGGTCGCGCTTCTTGTCCAAGACCATCAGCTCATCGACCCTGCCGGGATCGACGGGCGGCGCCGCCAACGGGAGGCCGAGATGGGAGATCACGGCATCATGGCGCCCCTCGTGGGCGAATCCGGCCACCAGGCTCGACGCCCTGGCGGCCGCCACCATCCCCACGGCCACCGCCTCGCCGTGAGGCATCCCCGCCGCCACCTCGACGGCGTGGCCCACGGTGTGGCCGTAGTTGAGGTGGAGCCGTTCGCCGGCGTCCTCGAAGTCCCGCCCGACGATCGCCGCCTTGACCGCCAGGGCTCGCCGCACCACGGTCTCCAGGTCGGCGCCGAGCCCGTCACGCTCGAAGATGGCAACCAGTTCCGGGTCGGCGATGAAGCCGGCCTTGAGCGCCTCGGCCGCTCCCTCCCTCCTCAGCGCCTCCGGCAGCCCCTCGAGCACCGTCACGTCGACGATCACCCGCCGAGGGTGGCGGAAGGCGCCGACCAGGTTCTTGCCGCCGACGTTCACTCCTGTCTTGCCGCCCACGGATGCGTCGACCGCCCCCAGCAGCGTGGTCGTGACGTAATGGACCGCCACCCCTCGCAGGTACGTGGCGGCGACGAATCCCGCAAGGTCCGTTGTGGAGCCGCCGCCGACCGCCACGATCAGCCCGCCCCGGGTCATCCCCAGCGCGTTGAGCGCCAGCGCGGTCGCCTCGACGGTGGCAAGGGTCTTGGCGGCCTCGCCTCCGGGGACCGCCACTCGGCCGACGATGCGGCCACCGGTGCCGAGGGCCGAGGCGACCCGGTCGGCGATGGCCGCCACGGCGGGTGGGGAGATCACCGCCACCACCGCAGGGTCGGCGGATCCGAGCAGGGTGGCCGAATCGAGCACGTCGTGCCCGACCACCACGGTGGTGGCGCCGGCTACGACCAGGTCGTCCATGCCTCGATCACCCGCTCGGCGACGGCTTCGGGGGAGCCATCGGCGTCGACCACCGCATGGGCGGCCGCCTGGTACAGGGCCCGGCGAGCGGTGGCGATCTTCGCCAACGCCGGCTCGACCCCCTCGGCGAGCAGCGGCCGGCCCTCGCCGGCACCGACCCGGGAGACCAGCCCGTCGAGCGGGGCGTCGAGGAGCACGACCATCCCCGTGGACCGCATCAGCGCCACCGTGGCCGCGTCGAGTACCACCCCTCCGCCGCAGGCGATCACCGCATCGGCGTCGGCGAGACGCAGCACTTCGGCTCGCTCCAGCCGGCGAAACCCCGCTTCGTCCCCGGCCAGCAGCTCCGCCACCGGAGCACCCCCCCGACCGGCCACTTCTTGGTCGGTGTCGTGCCAGGCGATCCCGAGTCGCGCCGCCACCAGCGGGGCCACGGTGGTCTTCCCCGACCCCATCATCCCGATGAGCCAGATCCGGGCCACTCAGAAGCTCGCGACTCGTCGCCGGTAGGCGTCCACGGCGCCGACGAAGTCCTCGACCGTGTCCCCGCCGAACTTCCGCAGCATCTCCGCGGCCACCACGAAGGCGACCATCTGCTCGGCCACCACCCCGGCGGCGGGCACGGCGCACACGTCCGACCGTTCCCGGAATGCCTCGGCCGGCTGCTTGGTGACGACGTCCACCGAGCCCAGGGGCCGCATCAGGGTGGAGAGGGGCTTCATCGCCGCACGCATGCGCAGGGTCTGGCCGGTGGTGATCCCGCCCTCGATGCCCCCGGCCCGGTCGGTGTCGCGCGAGAACACTCCGTCCCGGTACCGGATCTCGTCGTGGGCTTCCGAACCGGGACGCCCCGCCGACCGCATCCCGTCGCCGATTTCGACCGCCTTGATGGCCGGGATCGACATCAGCGCACCGGCGAGCAACCCATCGAGGCGCCTGTCCCAGTGGGCGTGGCTCCCCACACCCGGCGGCACGCCGAACACGAGGACCTCGACCACCCCACCGAGGGTGTCGCGCTCGGCGTGTGCCCGATCGATCGCCGCCACCATGTCCCCCTCGGCATCCCGGTCGAAGGTGCGGACCGGCGAGGCGTCGATCGTCGCCAGGTCTCCGGGCCCCGGTGCCGTCCCCGAGGCCTCGACCTGTCCGATGGCGACGACGTGGCTGATCACCTGCACTCCCACCGTTGCCAGCAGCTGCTTGCAGAGGTAGCCCACCACGGTCCGGGTGGCAGTCTCTCGAGCCGACGACCGCTCCAGCACGTCCCGGGCGTCGTGGGTCCCCGTCTTGATCATCCCCGGGAGGTCGGCGTGGCCGGGCCGCGGGGTGGTGAGCGGACGCTCGGCGGTGCCCGGCCGCGGGCTCATCTCCTCCTCCCACTCGGGCCACTCGGTGTTGCGAATGATCACTGCCACCGGGCCGCCCAGGGTCCTGCCGAACCTCACCCCACCGAGCACCTCCAGCTCGTCGCGCTCGATGCGCATCCTGCGGCCCCGTCCGTGGCCCATGCGCCGGCGACGGAGCTCGTCGGCGATCCCTTCGATCGAGACTTCCACGCCGTTCGGCAGCCCCTCCAGCACGGCGACCAGGCCGGGGCCGTGCGACTCACCGGCGGTGAGGAAGCGAAGCATGAGCGGATGCTAGGAGGCCGACGCGTCGGGTCTCGCGCCTACTTGAGGATGCTCTGGCCGACCGCGAGGGCGAAGGCGCTCGAGCCGTAGGTGAAGACGCCACCGTTGTCGGTGAGGCTCACCACCTTGAAGCTGGTGGCGAAGGTGTCCCCGACGCCAACCGTGTAGGTCGTGCCGTCCACCTCGACCACGGCCACCTTGCCGCCCTCTTCGTCCCTGACCTCGAGCAGCATCACCCTGATCCCGGCGGGCTCGTCGCCCTGGGTGGTGGTCGTGGTGCTCCCGGGCGCGGTCGTCGTCGTGGTCGTCGTGCCCTCGCCTCCGGTCGTGGTGGTGGTCTCCCCCGC
>JAZDHM010000105.1:0-3181 GCA_043805935.1 Actinomycetota bacterium | reverse complement strand
CGCCCGCACGACGCCCGGCTTGGTGATGAAAACCGTCAAGGCACGCGACCTCTGGCGCCAGATCGCCGAAGCCGCCTGGGCGTGCGCCGACCCGGGCATACAGTTCGACACGACGATCAACCAATGGCACACCTGCCCCGCCGGCGGGGCCATACGCGCCTCGAACCCCTGCTTCACCGCCGACACCCGGGTCACCACCGACAAGGGCCTGATCCGGTTCGACGATCTCGTTCGGCGCTCCGCCGAGGGCGAGACCTTCGCCGTGTACACGCACGATGCCACGAACCCCGACTCGCCGACGGAGACGGTCCGCCTGTCGGTGCCCACTCAGGTGATGGTGACAGGCACCAACGAGGTTCTCCGCCTCGAATTCTCCGATGGCCGGACCATCCGTTGCACGCCCAACCATCGATTCTGGACGCGAGACCGGGGATGGGTACGCGCCGACCAGCTGCGGGGCAACGACGAGGTCCGCCTCCTCGACCAGCCAGTCGACTTCGGGATGGCATCGTGGGCGATGCCCGTCGTGACGGATGCAGCCGCCTACCAGAGGCGAACGTCGCGCCGCAACGCGGTGGCCCTGCCGGAGAAGTGGGATGAGCGCCTGGCGCATTACCTTGGCTGGCTCGTCGGAGACGGGTCGCTCACTGAAGCCATAGCCGTCACCGTGTACGGGACGGAGACAGAACAGCAGACGGCGATGCTGCTGCATCGCGAGCTGCTTGCCGAGATGAACGGCGGAGTCGCTCCGAAGCCCTCGCTCCAGGCCAACGGCACGATGCAGTTGCGGGTGGGCCGTGGCGCCATCCTCGGGTTCCTCGAGGCGCTGGGGATTCGACCCGTCCGTTCGAGCGAGAAGCGGGTTCCGTGGTCGATCTTCGAGGCACCCAAGCCGATCGTCGCCGCCTTCCTCCGTGGGTTGTACGACGCCGACGGGTGCGTGCACTACGGCAAAACGACTCGATATGCAGGCCTCGGAAGCACGTCGCGCGCCTTGCTGCGCGACGTCCAGCAGCTGCTCGACACCTTTGGCATCCACGGGAACATCTACGACGGCGGTATGCCGAAGCCTTCGTTCACATACACGACCAAGGACGGGAGAAGCCGACAGTACGAGTCTTCACGCACATTCGACCTTCGGATCATGGGACAGCATCTCGAGCGCTTCGGCGCGGAGATCGGGTTCGGGCTCGCCGAGAAGCAGGACGTCCTAGACCAGATGCTCCGCGAGACGACTCGGTACCGCACTCGCACGTGGACGACGGTGCGCAGCGTCGAGAGTGACGGCTTCGAGGTCACCTACAACCTCACCGAGCCGGTCAACCACTCGTACCTCGCCAACGGAGCGTGTGTGAGCAACTGCTCCGAGTACCTTTTCATCGACAACACGGCGTGCAACCTGGCGAGCCTCAACCTGGTCTCGTTCTACGACGACGACACCCGGCGGTTCGACATCGACGGGTACAAGCACGCCATTCGCCTGTGGACCGTGGTGCTGGAGATCTCGGTGACCATGGCGCACTTCCCGTCGCGGGAGATCGCCCAGGGATCCTTCGACTACCGCACCCTCGGCCTCGGGTACGCCAACCTCGGCTCGCTGCTGATGCGCACCGGCATCCCCTACGACTCCGACGAGGGCAGGGCGATCGCCGGCGCTCTCACCGCCATCCTCACCGGTGACGCCTACGTCGCCTCGGCGGAGATGGCCGTCGTGCTCGGACCCTTCGCCCGCTTCGCCGAGAATCGCGAGTCGATGCTGCGGGTGATGCGCAACCATCGCCGCGCCGCCTACGCCGCCCCTCCCACCGAGTACGAGGGGGTCACCCACACGGTGGTGGCGCTCGATCCCGACCTGTGCCCCGAGGACCTGCTGCATGCGGCACGCCAGTCGTGGGACAGAGCGGTGGCGATGGGCGAGGAGCACGGGTACCGCAACGCCCAGGCCACCGTGCTGGCGCCCACCGGGACCATCGGCCTGCTCATGGACTGCGACACCACCGGGGTCGAGCCCGACTTCGCCCTCGTGAAGTTCAAGAAGCTCGCCGGCGGCGGCTACTTCAAGATCGCCAACCAGTCGATCGACCCGGCCTTGCGCACCCTCGGGTACGACGAGGCGGAGCGCCGCGACATCGTCGACTACGTCGTCGGCACGATGACCCTGGAGGGCGCGCCCCACGTCAATCGGGAGTCGCTCGAGGCCAAGGGCCTCACGAGCGCCGAGGTCGACGCCATCGAGGCGACGCTGCCCGGAGTGTTCGACCTGCGCCACGCCTTCAACGTGTTCGTGATCGGCGAGGCGGGCCTGCAGAGGATGGGGTTCGACGCCGACCGGTACACCTCCTTCGACTTCGACCTCCTGTCGGCGATGGGATTCACCCCGCGCCAGATCGACGAGGCGAACCGGGTGATCTGCGGCATGCAGACCATCGAAGGGGCACCCCACCTCGCCCCCGAGCACCTTCCGGTGTTCGACACGGCGAACCGCAACGGCAAGGACGGCAAGCGCTTCATCCATCACACCGGGCACATCAAGGCGATGGCAGCGGCACAGCCGTTCATCTCCGGAGCGATTTCCAAGACGATCAACATGCCCACCGAGGTGACGGTGGCGGACATCGAGGAGGCGTACGCGCTCTCCGCCCAGCTGGGCCTCAAGGCGATGGCGCTCTACCGGGACGGATCGAAGGCGAGCCAGCCGCTGTCGTCGACCACCGGCGCCGGAGACACCCACGAGGCCGAGTCCGCCGCCCTGGTCGACGCCATCGACGCCGAGGCGCGGTTCATCGCCGGCATGTTCGAACCCGGGGTGAGCCCCAGCGCGGCATACCACGGCGCCAACCGCCCACGATTCCTCCTCCCCAGCCGCCGCAAGGGCTGGACCCAGGAGGCCAAGGTCGGCGGGCACAAGATCTTCCTCCGCACCGGCGAGTACGACGACGGCACGCTCGGCGAGCTGTTCATCGACCTGGCGAAGGAAGGGGCGACACTGCGCGGCATCCTCGGATGCTTCGCCATCGCCGTCTCCAAGGGCCTCCAGTACGGCGTGCCCCTCGAGGAGTTCGTCGAGTCGTTCACGTTCCAGACGTTCGAGCCGCGCGGAATGGTCGAGGGTCATCCCAACATCAAGATGGCCAACTCGATCATCGACTACGTGTTCCGTGCCGTCGGGTTGGAGTACCTG
>JAZDHM010000104.1:0-9979 GCA_043805935.1 Actinomycetota bacterium | reverse complement strand
CTGGGGATACTCAACGGCGTCGGTGGTGTGGGCGGCGCTGGCCACCTCGAAGGTCTCCACGCCCTCCGGCGGGGTCACGTCGTCCTGGGGATTGGACGTCACGTCGCCGGCGATGAACACGATCAGCACGACGATCGCCGCCACCCCGATCCCGACGACGGTCCAGGTGACCCAGGGCCGACGCCCCGCCCCTCCCCCGCTCGCTTGAGATCGGCTGGCCGATGCTGTGGTGCGGCGTCTCTGTGGCATCGCGGTGGCGTCTCCTCGAATGGTGAAGCCGCCAATGTAGGGCATTGTCAGCCACCAGCCACCAGCCGCCAGCTACCAGCTTCCAGCAAGACACGCGCTGACGCGTCTGTCCAATTGCTGATCGCTAGTTGCTAATTGCCATTGACGCATCGAACATCCGCGGCGATGATCCCCGTCCTCCTGCTCCTCGCCCTACCGGCCTCCGGGAAGTCCGAGATCCGCCGCTACCTGGAGCACGCCGACCCGGGGCTGCCCTCGCTACCGCTCGGGCCGACGGTCCAGCTGGACGACTACCCCTACGTCCACGTGATGCGGCGCATCTCGGTCGAGGAACAGGGCCTCGGCCTGGTGCCCACCTTCTTCGCGGCAAGCGACGCACCATTCACCGATCCACGGGACTGGCTGACGCTGATCCACCTGCTCGACGAGGACGCCGCCGCCCTGGCTCGGGGAGCGACACCGGGCCCCGACCCGGAGGTGCTTATCGACCGCATGGGGGCGGCCCGTCGGCGGGCCGGGATCGTGACTCCGTGCGTCGCCGTCGAGCGCCGGCGAGTGGCGCGGGCGATCGCCGGTGAGGCGGCCGAGCTCGCCGCGGCGTTCCCGCGGATGATCATCCCCGCCCTGGAAGGGGCCACCATGATCATCGAGTTCGCCCGGGGCGGACCCGATGGCGCCACCGCCCCCCTGCCCCACCCGCTCGGGTACCGGCCGTCCCTCGCCGCCCTGTCCCCGGTGATCCTGGAACGCGCCGCGGTCCTCTACGTGTGGGTGACTCCCGAGGAGAGCCGCCAGCGCAATCGACAACGGGCGCTCCCGGGGGGCGAGGGCGACGCCTCGATCCTCCATCACGGCATGCCCGAGCCGGTGATGCATTCCGACTACGGCATGGACGACGTCGACTGGTTGGAGCGCACCTCCGGGGTACCCGGGGCCATCCGGGTCGAGACCGGTGACGGCGCGTTCCTGTTGCCGATGGAGCGCTTCGACAACCGGGTCGATCGCACCTCGTTCCTCAGGGACGACCCGTCGACGTGGTCGGCGGCGATGGTGACTGCGCTCCACGCCGATCTGGCCCGATCGCTCGACCGGCTCGACCGGGCGAGATCGGGCGGCGGCTGATACATTCGGGATCAGCGGAGTGAGGGGCCGCCCACGGCAGCCCTCCGACCCGATCACGCCCCCGGGCCAGAGACCGGGGGCGTGGTGTTCCCGGACCGGGTGGTGGCATGGTTCACGCGTTCACCAATGGAGTGCTCGCCGGATACGGCATCGCCATCCCGGTAGGGGCGATCAGCGTGCTGATCGTCGAGACCGGGGTCAGGCACGGATTCCCCCGAGCCGCTGCGGCCGGAGCCGGGGCCGCCACCGCCGACCTGATCTACGCCGCCACCGCCGCCATCGGCGGAGCGGCGATCGCGTCGTGGGTGGCGTCGGTCGAGGCGCCGTTCCGCTGGGTCAGCGCCCTCGTCCTGGTGACGATCGCCGTGATCGGCCTGGTGCGCGCAGTCCGAGGCGGTCCGGCCGCCGACAAACTTCCGGCCCGCACCGATCGAGCCGGCTTGGCGAGGACCTACCGGACCTTCGTCGGGATGACCATCCTCAACCCGCTCACCGTCGTCTACTTCACCGTCTTCGTGGTCGGCTCCGGCATCGCCGCCGGGTTCGACGCCGCCGAGGGGGCGGTGTTCGCCGCCTCCGCCTTCGCCGCCTCCCTTTCCTGGCAGACCCTGCTCGCCGGGGTCGGCGGCGTCGCCCACCACGCCCTTCCCGGCCGGTTCCGGCTCGCCGCGAGCATCATGGGCAATCTCATCGTGCTCGGCCTCGCGGTGGTGGTGGCCATTCGGTGAGCTCCGGGGGTGGGCACTAAGGCCCGGGTCGGCGGATGTGCTGCGGCGTAGGGTGAGGCCATGCGGCACCAACCCATCTTCGATCCTGAGACCGGCCAGTCCTACGTGCCGGTGGCCGAACGCGGCCGCCAAGTGCTCGACGAGCCGCTCCTCAACAAGGGGACCGCGTTCCCCCCCGATGAGCGGCTCACCCTCGGCATCGCCGGGCTGCTCCCCAGCCACGTCTCCACCCACGAACAGCAGGTTGCCCGCGTTCTCGACCAGATGCGGGCCAAGGACACCAACCTCCAGAAGCACATCTACCTGGCCGCCCTCCACGACCGCAACGAGCACCTCTTCTACCGGCTGGTCGTCGAGAACCTCGAGGAGACCGTGCCGCTCATCTACACACCCACGGTCGCCGAGGCATGCAAGACCTGGAGCCACATCTTTCGGCGCGGCCGCGGCCTGTACATCTCGCCCCCCGACGTCGGGTCGGTGGCGGCGCGCCTGCGCAACTCCGGGATCGACGACGCCAAGGTGATCGTCGTCACCGACAACGAGCGCATCCTCGGAATCGGCGACCAGGGCGCCGGGGGGATGGGCATCCCGATCGGAAAGCTGTCGCTGTACACCGCCGGGGCGGGGATCCACCCGGCGGTGTGCCTGCCGGTATCGCTCGACACCGGCACCGACAACGAGGCCCTGCTCAACGATCCCCTCTACCTGGGGTATCCGTCGCACCGGGTCCGCGGCGACACCTACTTCGAGCTGGTCGACGAGCTGGTCACCGCGGTCAAGACCCTGTACCCGGGGGCCATCCTCCAATGGGAGGATTTCGCCAACAGCACGTCATTCCATCTTCTCGACACGTACCGCGAGGTCCTCCCCTCGTTCAACGACGACATCCAGGGAACCGCGGCGATGGTGCTCGGCGGCCTGTATGCGGCGATGCGCCTCCTCGGCGAACGCATCCGCGATCAGCGGGTCGTGATCGCCGGATCGGGGTCGGCGGGCATCGGGATCGCCCGCCAGATCAAAGCCGCCATGATCCACGACGGGCTTAGCGCCGCCGAGGCCGCCGAGCACCTCGTCATGACCGACAGCCACGGGTTGGTCGTCTCGAGTCGCGCCGACCTGCCGGACCGTAAGCGCGAGCTCGCCACCGACCCGTCGCGAGTCGCCGGCTGGGGCGTCACCGGGGGGACGATCGATCTCGAGACGTGCGTCGCCCGGCACGTGCCGTCGATCCTGATCGGGGTCACCGGTAAGCCCGGCACCTTCACCCAGTCGATGGTTGCGGCAATGGCTGCCGCACACGACCGGCCGGTGATCATGCCGATGTCGAACCCGACATCGTTCACCGAGGCGCTTCCGTCAGACATCATCTCGTGGTCCGGAGGGAGGGCCCTGGTGGCCACGGGGAGCCCATTCGGCGACGTCGTGTTCGACGGCGAGCCTCATCGGATCGGCCAGGCGAACAATGTGTTCATCTTCCCCGGGGTGGGATTGGGCACGATCGTGACCCAGGCCAAGATGGTGACGGTCGGCATGTTCCTGGCCGCCGCCCGCGCCCTCGCCGATTCGGTGAGCGACGATCACCTCAAGGTCGGGGCGCTCTTCCCGCCGATCACCGACGTGCGCTCCGTTTCGCGGCACGTGGCGATCGCCGTGGCGACGGCCGCCATCGACGACGGGGTGGCCGAGCCGATCGACGACCTCCCGGCGGCGATCGACCACGCCATGTGGAAGCCGTGCTACCTCCCGTACCGGGCGGTGTGAGGGCTTCGCCGTCTCCCGTCGCCGGTCGCCAGCAAGAGTGCGCCGGCGGGTCCTTCGAATCGCCAATAGCCAACGGCCAACAGGAAGCCTCCGGGGCCGAACGCCCCTGATCGGCGCTTCCGCTGCGTCCTACGGTCTTCCCATGAGACTCCGGAAGGGCATGCACGTCCGTGAGCTCAGCAAGCGCGTCGGCCAGATCCCGCGGTCGGGGAAGGTCCTCGCGGTTCGGGGCCCGACGGTCGAGGTGCAATGGGACGATGGCCACGTGTCGTCGCTGACCGGCGCACTCCTCGAAACGTACCGGGTCGAGCACTCGGCGATCTGACCCATCCGACGCTCCCGGGCCACACTGGGACCGGCACCCCGGTGCCTCAAGCGCGCTCGTTCCGATGGGACCCGGCCGCGGACCTCAGCCGCACTCGTCGGCGTCGACGATCGGCGTCCCCGAGTCCACGCCCGCCAGCACGGCGGCCAGCTGCCGCCTCGTCTCGGTGACGTCGAGGATTGGCAGGCCGTGATAGTCGGACTTCGGCGCCAACGACGACACTCCCTGAATCGCCCACGTGCCTATCTCGGAAGGGTTGAGCTGGGCGACCGCGGTAATCAGGTCGGGCAGCAGCCGCAACGGCAGGTTGGTCGTTGTGTGATTCTCGATGGCGGTGGCGATCGCGTCGAAGTTGAAGAGCACCGTCAGCGGGTCCAGCTGTGCGGCCACCTCGCGTATCAGGCACCGCTGTCGCCGCGTCCTGACGACGTCGTTCGAGTCGCTGCGGTTCCTCACGTAGGCAAGAGCGGTCCTCCCATCCAGATGATTCCGGCCGGGCAAGATGTTGATGATGGTGTCCTCCTCCCCGGCCTTCGCCGGTGAGAACCGGACGTGCATCGACTCGCGAGCGGTGACATCGACCCCCCCGATGGCGTCGACCACATCGACAAAACCAGCGAAGTCGACTAGGACGTAGAAGTCGATGCGCAGGCCCAGGGTGCGCTGCAGCGTCTCGCGCAGCGCTTCCATGCCCGGATCGACGCCGCCCGGGTAGAGCCAGTCGAAGGTGTACGAGAACGGATAGATCGCATTGATCCGATCGAGCCATAGGGCGGGGTCGCGTTCGTCGGGCAGAGGGTCCGTTGCCCGCGAGGTGCCGTTCGCCTCGGCCCGTTCGGCGAGCGACCAGATCGTGTCTTGGCGCCACTCGAGGGGTTTCTGCAGGCTCCGGGGAAGCAGGAAGCCGGTCAACTCACGCGAGATGCTGATGAGCACGGCCTCGTGCGTGACCGGGTCGAAGCTCGCCAGGATCATCACGTCCGTCCGCAGCCCGCTGCGGCCCGGCCCGGCATCCCCGCCGACCAACAGGACGGTCATTCGGTCGACCTCGATCGGTTCGATCTCGGCATCGGCGACCTCCCCGTAGTAGGTGCGCACCGGTCGAGGCAGTCCGTCGGGGTACTGGGGGAAGAGCGCCCATCCGGGCACCGTCGTCGAGCTGGTCACACCCGGGATCGCACCGGCGCTGCGTGCGGCCTCCGTGGAGAATCGCGCCCGCAGCTCCTCGGTCGTGATCCGTGAATCCTCGGCAAACACCCGATCGAGCAGCTCGAGCAGTCGGGAGGCCCTCGCCCCGAGCAAGACGTGCGGGACGAGGAGGACGATGACGAGCAGACCCGCCACCGCCCCGTGCAACACCGCCGACCCGGCGGGGGTACCCACCGCCGCCACCCGGTAGGCGTCGATGGACGCGGCGAGCCGGAAGAGCCCGACGGCGACGTTGAGGACGATGAGGGCTGTCAGCCACCGGGGCTGCACGAGGAGGCGAAGGGCGAACACCTCGCCGCGGGCGGCCCCCACCACGACCACCACCGCCAGAACCGCCGAGACCGCCAGGAACGGAAGAGCCCGGCGGCGCCGCCCGGCGAACCACTGCCCCGTCCCAGGCACGACGAGGGACATGGCGGCGGCGGCGAGCGCTCGGCCGCGCCCCGGGATCCGCGTCACTTCGGAGGAGGCGGCTTCGGCCACCTCGTCAAAGTAGCCGACCTCGCAAATTGCCCCGTCATTGGGATCGAGCCGACGCGCACTGGGGCGGGTGTCCGCCCGGTTCAGTGGCGATTGAGGCGCCGTCCGGCTGCCTCCCTGAGCGACCGGTGCGGCTCGCGTTCGACGGCATCGGCTACGCCCCGGCCGATCTCGGAGTGGTGGACCCGGACAGCTCCGAGGGTGTCGATGATCGCCGGGACGTCCCGGGTCTCGGCCGAGGCGATCACCCGCCCCATCAGCTGAACCGGAGACCACCCGCGGGCGATCCCCTGCCCCACCCACTCGGCTTCCTCGTCTCTGCGGGCGATCCTCTCGGCCCGTTCGTGGGGGGCAGCCGTGGCGACGTGCTCGGCGAACGGCCAGGCGAGGTTGCGAGCGCGGCGGATCCCCATCTTCATGAATGCCTCATCCCAGGTGCCCCCGTAACGATCGATCATCGCCAGCCGCGGTGACACCGACTCGAGCCCCTGCTGGAGCCGATCCACGAGCGTGAAGAGCAGCTCGTTCACCCGGATGAAGTCGGCGTAGCACGCGTCGAGGTCCCCCGGGGCGGCCTCGGCGACGGCGATGCCCAGATCGAGGTTGATGTGGGCGTTCATCCCCAGGAGGAGGTGCTGGAGGATCATGTGCCGGCGCGACTCCTCGGCCACTTGGAAGGCGAGCCGCCACACCCGGGTGGTCGGCTCACCGGCCCGATATCGATCGAAGGCCTCGACGTACCGTCCGGCGAACACGCTGGCGAGCCGCTCCAGCCTGGCGTCATCGTCGAACAGGCCGCCCTCGCGCACCGCCCGATGGATCGCCCGGGTCACCTCGCGGTACATCGCCGGGAAGATCCCGAGGCGACTGCCCTCCGCCCGGGTGACCTCGACGATCCGATCGAGCTCGGCGAGTGCTCGGTCCAGAGTCTGGATGGGCGCCATGGGCACCGAGGTTACGGCCAACGGGAGCCGGTCACCTAAAGAGATTCGTCCGCCGCCGCCAGCCACCAGCCTGTCGATCAGCACCCACGAACCGGCGGTCCTGATCCTCACAGTCCCTCGTCGGAGACCACGATTCTCGGCCAACGACCCCGACGGAGGCCATTCGGGGGCGGGATCCACAGCGACTGGGCGGTTCCGGACCGAACGACATACGGTACGGTCCCGTTGCATATATAGCTGAGAGGTGCTACATTGATTACGGAACGATAGCGTTTCGTAGGAGGCTCCGCCGATGGAACACCCTCAGATCCGAGATCGCCGCCGGGCGGCGCTGGCCGTCCTCTGCCTGTCCTTGGTCGTGATCGCGATGGACAACACGATCCTCAATGTGGCACTGCCCACCCTCGCCCGAGAGCTTGTGGCGAGTGGCAGCGAACTGCAATGGACGGTGGATGCCTATGTGCTGGTCTTTGCTGGGCTGCTGCTCAGCATGGGCAGTCTGGGCGACCGCTTCGGCCGCAGGCTCATGCTGCAGCTGGGGCTGGTCATCTTTGGCCTCGGGTCGCTGGGATCGGCCCTAGCCGCCAGCGCGACGGTGCTCATCGCCATGCGAGCCGTGATGGGGGTGGGCGCAGCGCTGATCATGCCGTCCACCCTGTCGATCATCACCAACGTCTTCACCGATGCCCGAGAGCGTGGCCGGGCGATCGGGGCGTGGGCGGGCGTCGCCGGGTTCGGAATCGTGCTCGGGCCGGTGATCGGGGGCTGGTTGCTGGAGGACTTCTGGTGGGGATCGGTCTTCATGGTCAACCTTCCTGTGGTGGTGGTGGCCCTGGGGCTTGGGATGTTCCTGGTGCCCGAGTCGAGGGACCCGATGGCCACCCCCCTCGACCCGACCGGTGCCCTGCTCTCAATCGCCGCCCTCACCGCTCTGGTGTACGGGATCATCGAGGCGCCGGGCCGGGGATGGACGGACGGGTTGATCCTCGCCTGTTTCGGTGCGGCCTTGGTACTGACAGTGGCCTTCATCGGCTGGGAGTTCCGGGCCCCACACCCGATGCTGCAGATCGGCTTCTTTCGCGACCTCCGCTTTGCCATGGGGGCTGCCTCCATCATGCTGGTCTTCTTCGCCCTGCTCGGCGGGATCTTCGTGCTCACTCAGTACCTGCAGTTCGTCCTCGGCTACTCGCCCCTGGAGGCGGGCCTTCGGGTGACGCCGGTGGGCGCAGTCATCATCGGGGCGCCTCTCGGCTCACGCCTTGTGGAGCGAATCGGGTCCAAGGTGGTGGTGGCCGGCGGCATGGTCCTCGTCGCCGCGGCCTTGACTCTGCTCTCCTTCGCCGACCAGGCAACCGAATACTGGGTAATCGCCACCGCGCTTGCCATGTTTGGGTTCGGGATGGGTGCGACGACGGCGCCGGCGACAGAGTGTGTCATGGGGTCGCTCCCCTTGGCCAAAGCGGGTGTCGGCTCGGCCATGAACGACACAACCCGACTGGTGGGCGCGGCCCTCGGGGTTGCCGTTGTGGGAAGCGTGCTGTCGTCCCTCTACTCCTCCTCGGTCGAAGCTGCGACCGTCGGTCTGCCCGTAACCGTCGCAGCCGCGGCCGGTGACTCCATCGGCTCGGCGCTGGGGGTCTCCGCCGGCCTCGGAGCTGCGGGCGTTTCACTGGCTGAGGCAGCGCGGGCCGCCTTCATCGACGGGATGAGTGGCGGCATGCTCACCGCTGCCGCAGTCGCCCTCGTCGGGACGGTGCTCGTGTCGCTGTTCCTGCCCGCCGGCGCCAGCCGTGTCGAGGGGCACGAGACAGAACGAGCGGGGCTAGGGTCGGCCTCGTGACTCAGCACGCCACGGGCGCGCCCGAATCGCGAAGACCGGGTAGGCCGCGCAGCGCCCGTGTCCATCACGCCATCCTGGCCTCGGCAGTCGACCTGTTCGTCGAACTGGGGCTGGAGGGCATGTCCATCGAGGCCGTCGCCGATCGGGCGGGTGTCGGCAAGGCGGCGATCTACCGTCGCTGGTCGTCGAAGGACGACCTCGTAGCAGCGGCATTCGACGAGGAGGCCGGGGAACTGCAGCTGCCGGACACAGGGTCGCTTCAGGGCGACCTGGCATCGGCACTCCGTCAGTTCCACAACCTGCTGACCGGAACGAAGGTGGGCCGGGCCCTCCCCCGGATGGTCGGCGAGATCAGAGCTGGCTCACCCCTCGGGATCCGCTACGCCGAAACGATGATCGTTCCCCGGCGAGAACTGGCCGCTCAACTGGTGCGTCGCGGCATCGAGCGAGGGGACCTGGCACCCGATACCGATGAGCAGCTACTCATCGACGCCCTGGTCGGAGCCGTGATGGTCCGCTTCCTGACGTCCGCCCTGGGTCAAGAGGTCCCTGCCGACCTCCCGGAGCGCATCGTCCAGCTCGTCCTCGCCGGGTCGGCACACCCTCATGGGCGAGCCTGAGACTCGTTCGAGCCACGCCTCGCCCTCGTCACCAGGCGGGCGTGTCCACGAGCATCCACTGCGATCGCCGGCTCCCGGCGACGACCACGAAGAGGAGAGCCTCGAGCCATCGACCCCGCTGCCGGTGCTGGTAGTTCGTCGCAGGGAGTCACCCGTCACCCGTAGCGTCTCCGTCGAAGGTCGAACGTCGAACGTCGAGACTCGACCCCCCCACCCCTCAGTCCGCCGCTCCCACCGCTCTCCTGATCCGGTCCTGGAACCAGCCGACCCCGGCCTCGTGCCGGCCGCTCAGCGGTCCCGCCCGGTATGCCCCGGCGTCGAGGTTGCGCTGCACCGCTTCGCAGATCGCCTGATCCTGATCCAGGGTCACCGCCGAGATCTTGACCGCCTCCTCGTTGGCGAGGTCGTCGGGATCCGCCCAGAAGTACTGATACACCACCAGGGTGCGGTCCGGTCCGTCGGGGATGATCCGCTCGACGTTCATGCCGTGCCCGTAGACATTGAGAGCGAGGTTCGGATAGCGGAACAGCCATCGCCCTCGGTTGATCGCCCCGTCCCGGGCGGGGGCGGTGTGCAGGCAATACCCGTCCGGCTCGAACACCTCTACGCGATACTCCCGCACGTCGATCTCTCGATTCAGCTCGGGATGGACGATGGGGATGTGATACCCCTCGAGGTAGTTGTCGGCATAGGTCTTCCAG
>JAZDHM010000103.1:0-7170 GCA_043805935.1 Actinomycetota bacterium | reverse complement strand
AGCGGCCCCACAGCGAAGCCGTGTATACCCGTTTTCGGGGAGGATCGTCTGCCAATGTGGAGGCCACCTGGTCGGCACCTACCGCAACGACCGTGACGCCCGGTACTACCTGTGTTCGGCGAACACGAATTCGGCGCTGACCGGGGAACGCTGCCCGATCCCGCCACGAACGCTGCGAGCCGACACCCTTGAGGCGTTGTTGTGGGAACCGATCCGAGCGACCCTCGCCGACCCTGGGCGGCTCCTCGAAGCTGCCATGCTTCATGCCGAGCATCCTGGGCCTAATGCCGACCAGCTCGCCGACAACGCCACGGGCCTGGGGCGAAGGCTCGCTGAGATCGAGGCTGAGCGGCTCCGAACCTTCCGAGATGCCAAGCAGCTCGGCCTCACCAACCCGGAGATCAAGAGCCTCCTCGGCCAGCTCTCCGCCGACCACGACGAGCTCACCTCCGAGCTGCGAAGGCTCCGACGACAAGCCGAGCTGTTCGACGCTCGAGTCGACCCGAGCCACCAGGCACGGAGGCTCGCCTCCCAAGCAGCGGCACGACTCGACAGCCCCAACCGGGAGACCCAGGCACAGCTCATCGAGCTCCTCGACATCCGGGTGAAACGAACCGTCGACGGCTACGAGATCAGCGGCGCCATCCCCATCGAGGCCCCAGACCAAGCCGGGAAGATAGGAACAAGAGCGCTTCAGCACCGCTGTCAGGACTTCGCCGCGTTCACGTTCTCATCCCGCGTGCCCAACCCCTGATCGATGTCCTGGTGACACAACGACGGCCCTCAGGCGGAGAGCCTCACGCCTCCCGCCGTCACGTGGAGCTTGCGCCGCTGCTAGTTAGTAGTACTGTGTACCAGTAGTCAGTAGCGCTGAGTAGTCCGTGGAGGTGCTCCCGTGGGCAAGCAGATGACGGAGATGCTCAAGGGCACGCTCGAGGGCATGGTCCTCGCGATCCTGTCCGCGCGGTCCGCGTACGGCTACGAGATCACAGCGTGGCTGCGGAAGCAGGGCTTCTCCGACATTGCCGAGGGCACCGTCTACGCGCTGCTCATCAGGATCGAGCAGCGCGGCTTCGTCGACGTGGAGAAGGTCCCGTCGGAAAAGGGGCCGCCACGCAAGGTGTACTCC
Source organism: Actinomycetota bacterium (assembly GCA_043805935.1). Taxonomy (GTDB): domain Bacteria; phylum Actinomycetota; class Acidimicrobiia; order Spongiisociales; family UBA11373; genus RBG-16-68-21. Next base: position 6,041 of record JAZDHM010000103.1, on the reverse strand, counting down.
CTCAGTGCTCAGGGAAAGGAATACCTCGAAGAGTTCTGGAGGACCTGGAGCTTCCTCGCCGAACGGCTCGAACAGCTCAACGAAGGAGGCAAGTGACGATGTCCGGTGTTGACAGGGCTGGCTTCATCTCGAAGGTGATCGGCCCGAAGCGGCGGTGGCGGGTGTACAAGGCACGCGTCAAGCAGCTTCCCGAAAACTATCGCACCGCCGTCGAGGCGATCATGCGGTACCTGATGCACGTCGGGCAGGCGCCGACGGACGCCGACAGCGCGGCGTCGATGTTCGAGGACCTCGCCGATCTGTTCGAGCGCGCCGCGGCGGACGGAACGCCGGTCCGCACGGTCGTCGGAGAGAACCCCGTGGAGTTCGTCGAGGCGTTCGTTCAGAACTACATGAAGGGCGGGTGGGTCATTCGGGAGCAGGAACGGCTGGTCGATGCCATCGCGCGCACGGACGGAGAAGACGGGAGGGCCCGCTCTTGACGGCCCAACCGACCGCCGGCCCCGCGATCCGCGTACAGGGCTTGGTCAAGTCGTACAAGGAGCTGGAGGTGCTGCGCGGCGTGGACTTCGACGTGGAGCGAGGCAGCGTCTTCGCTCTCCTCGGCTCGAACGGGGCGGGCAAGACCACGGTCGTGAGGATCCTGTCCACCCTGCTCAAGGCCTACGCGGGGACTGCGAGCGTCAACGGCTTCGATGTCACCACACGGGCCGCGGACGTGCGGGAGTCCATCAGCCTCACCGGACAGTTCGCGGCCGTCGATGAAATCCTCAGCGGGCGGGAGAACCTCGTGCTGGTCGCCAGGTTGCGGCACGTCGAGGACGAAGGCAAGATCGCGGATGACCTGCTCGATCGTTTCTCGCTGACCAGCGCGGCGGCGCGGAGGGTGTCGACGCATTCGGGTGGCATGCGCCGCCGTCTCGACATCGCGATGAGCCTCATCGGGAATCCACAGGTCATCCTTCTCGACGAGCCGACGACCGGGCTCGACCCCCAGGGGCGCATCGAGGTGTGGCGGGCCGTCAAGGGACTCGCCGGGCACGGCACGACGGTGCTGCTCACGACGCAGTATCTCGACGAGGCCGAACAGCTCGCCGACCAGATCGCGATCCTCCACGACGGTCGGATCATCGTCAACGGGACCCTCGCCGAGCTCAAGCAGCTGCTTCCGCCCGCCAAAGTCGAATTCATCGAAAAGCAGCCGACCCTCGAAGACGTCTTCTTCGCCATCGTCGGCGAAAACCGCGAGGGCGGCGACGCTGGCAACGACCGCATTGTCGGCACGGACGAGTAAGGAACAACGATGACCACGCGCTTCTTCGGCGACACCGCCGTTCTGCTGGGACGATCCCTGCGCCACATCACGCGCAGCCTGGACACGATCATCACGACCACGATCATGCCGATCGCCTTCATGCTGCTGTTCGTCTACGTGTTCGGCGGCGCGATCGACTCAGGGTCGGATTCGTATGTCGACTACCTGCTGCCCGGCATTCTGCTCATCACGATCGCCTCGGGCATCTCCTACACCGCGTTCCGGCTCTTCCTGGATATGAAGAGCGGCATCTTCGAGCGATTCCAGTCCATGCCGATCGTACGGTCGTCCCTGCTGTGGGCGCACGTGCTGACCTCGCTGGTCGCCAACCTGACCTCGCTCGTGGTCGTCGTGCTCGTCGCCCTCCTCATGGGCTTCCGCTCGGGGACGGGAGTGCTGGGGTGGCTCGCGGTCGCCGGCATCCTGATCCTGTTCACCCTGGCGTTGACGTGGATCGCCGTAATCCCCGGTCTCTCCGCGAAGTCCGCGGACGGCGCAAGCGCGTTCTCCTACCCGCTCATTCTCCTGCCCTTCATCAGCTCGGCATTCGTGCCCACCGACACCATGCCCGGCCCGGTGCGCGCCTTCGCCGAGCACCAGCCGGTGACGTCCATCGTCAACACGATCCGCGACCTGTTCACGCAGCAGCCGGTCGACACCGACATCTGGACCGCCCTTGCCTGGTGTGTCGGCATCCTCATCGTCGCGTACGTCTTCGCCATGGTCGCTCACCGCCGCAGGATCTCCCAGTAGCACGTCGAGTGCGGTGCCGGTGCTGGGCATGCGCCGCAGGCCAGGTGCTTCGGGGTTCCTGACCTCTCCGCCCTGGTCGTCGCGAGTTCCTCACCCCGGTGAGGGGAGCCTCACCGTCCTCATGCCAGCCGGTAGACGCTCCGTTCTGCCCCGCGAGCGACACCGACGCGTCCGGATGACTCCAGTGCCAGCAGGGTTGCCTCGACGCGGGTTGGCGTCAGGAAGGGCCCGCGGCCCAAGCGCAGCTCGAGGTCCTCGAGGATCTCGAATCCATCGGCCTGGTGGCGTCGCACCAGGATGTCGGCGACCTCACGCTTCAGCTCATCCGAGGCCACCCTCCCGAGCAGGCGGGTGGCGACACGGGATGACAAGCTCGACCAGCCGATCACCAGTCGGGGACCGACGACGATGAAAAGGATGCTGACGGGCACGTAGATGAGGGCCTCGCCGACCGTGTCGATCGTCCACGAGCCGATCTGAGAGTCCACCCCGGCAGCGACGACGATGGGCAGGGCGAACCCGCCGAGAGCCAGACCGATCACCGTGACGATGACCGTGAAGTCGAGGATCGACAGCGGCAGCCGTACGAGGAGGAAGGCGATCTCGGACCACGCCCGCTTCGATGAGGCCAAGCTGCGTAGCCGGTTCCAGAACAGCCCGTTCTCCTCGGGAGGCTCCATACGCCGTCGGGGCATCGGGGCGTCGAGCAGCGAGATGGCGACGCGGCGCTCCATCGTCGCCAGCCCGCGCGCCACCAGGAACGTGACGACGAGCACCGGGATGCCGATGATCGTCACCAGCAGGCCGAGGCCGAGGGAGAACCCGGTCACCAGCAGAGTGAAGTCGAAGACGCCCAGGACAAGGCCCACCAGCAGGTAGGCGACCACCCGATAGGTGCGCGCCTCGACATGAGGTTGCAGAAGCCACCTCATGGCCGGTCTTCTCCCCGGCGCATCGCTCGCTCGACCATTATCTCCTCGGGGTCCCGGACCACGAAGGCGTAGACCGCGTGGGCGGCGATCAGGACGCCCCATCCGAACAGTGGGAAGATGAACCACGGGTACGACTCGTCGCCGAGAGCCCAGATCACGAACAGGAAGACCTGGATCGTGACGTACACCGCGAAGTGAAGCCAGAACCACTGCCGTCGGGCGATGCGACGGGCCTCCCGTTCCCGCAGTGCCAGCTCGCCGAACTCATCCATTGCTGTCTCCTTTGTCCAATATGGCCTCGATCTCGGCGTTGGCTCGCATCAGGATCGAGTTGATCTCATCACGCTGCCGGGCGGTGGGCAGGCGCCGACGAGACGCGCTGGTGGCTGCGAAGCCGTCGAGCAGCGATCCGACCGTGACCCGCTCGTCGCTGGCTTCCGCCCGGGCGCCCAGCGATGCCCACCGGCCGGCGACCGCATTCGAACGAACCTCGCGGTGACCCGCGGGTGTCAGGGAGTAGACCCGGGTACCGTCCTGATCGGCTGTCGCGACGTAACCGTGGTCGACCAGCGCCAGCAAGGCGGGGTAGATGGCCCCGGGGCTCGGCTTCCAGCCGCCACCCACTCGAGCCGCGAGCTCGCCCATGATTGCGTAGCCATGCGCCGATCCGAGCGACTCCAAGACCACGAGAATTGCCTGCTTGAGCTCTCCCCGTCGAAACACGCGTCCCATCTGATCCTCGAAATCGTAACTTACGTTGAGACGATAACGTAAGTTACGCCAGGGGTCAAACGCGAGTTGAGACCGCGTGCCCATCGATGCGCTTGCGGTCCGGTGGACAACGTGGTGTCGGGCACTCACCGCACCGGCGCGTCGACCACCCGGTCCGCGCGCTCGTGCTGTTCCACCAGCCACGCCCAACGCTCGTCGATGCCGCGCCGCACCGAATCGCGCAACTTCGGGTCCGCCATCAGCGGGGCGAACCGGCCCTGCATCGACAGATAGTCCTCGAGGGGCATCTCGTCTTCGGGCCAGTGGGTGATCGTGTACTCGCGGCCGTCCCGCACCTCGTAGAGCGGGAACACCTTCGTCTCCACCGCCCGGCGCATCGCCTCGATCGCCTGGTCGGCCGGCATCTTCCATCCCGGCGGGCAGGTGGACAGCACGTGGAGGAAGCGCAGGCCACCGCGGGCGGCCACCGCGGTCTGCACCTTGCGGGCCAGGTCGTCGGGGAAGGCGGGCGTGGCGGTGGCGGCGTAGGGGATCCGGTGCGCCGCCATGATCCCCATGATGTCCTTCTTGGGTCGCGGCTCGGGGTGATCGTCCGGCGTCGTGGTTGTCCAGGTGCCCTCGGGCGTGGCCGACGAACGCTGGATCCCGGTGTTCATGTACGCCTCGTTGTCATAACACACGTACACGATGTCCTCGTTGCGCTCGGCGGCACCCGACAGGGCCTGGAGGCCGATGTCGAACGTGCCGCCATCGCCGGCCCAGGCGATCACGGTGGTGTCCTTGCCCTGTCGCGTCTTGGCGGCCTTGATGCCCGCCGCCACCACCGCTCCGGTCTCGAAGGCGGTGTGGAACACCGGGATCTGCAGGGCGTGGAAGGGCCAGGGGCCGTCGATGATCGACCAGCAGCAGGCCGGCACCACGGCGATGGCGTCGTCGCCGACCTCCTTGAGCACGAGGCGCATCGCCAGCGTCCCGCCGCATCCCTGGCAGCCGAGGGTGCCCGGGTCGACGAACTCGGCCTCGGGGATGGCCCATCTCATCGCGTCACCCCCTGAGGCACCCGCACCGGCCCGATCGGGAGGCCCTTGACTCCGACGAACAGCGCGGTCTCCGGGTCCTCCCGCGTCATCAGGTCGTCGAACACCTCGATCACCGTTTCGACCCGTACGTCGCGGCCGCCGAGGCCGACGACGTACCCGAACACCGGTGGGGCGTCGGGCCTGCCGGCGAGGACCGATCTGATCTCCTCGGCGAAGATGCCCGAGTGGCCCGGGCCCATGTTGCGGTCGAGCACCGCCACCTTGCGGCGCCCGGCGAGGAGCCGCCGCAGTTCGGCGATCGGGAAGGGACGGAACGCCACCAGGCGGAGCAGGCCCACCCGGGTGCCCTGCTCACGCAGGTCGCGCACCGCCTGGCGGACGTTCGAGGTGAGCGCCCCGGCGGAGACGATCACGTACTCGGCGTCGTCGAGCAGGTACTCCTCGATCGGGGTGTAGCGGCGCCCGAGCACCTCGCCGAACTCCTCCCCGGCCTCGACGAGGAGGCGGCCCGCCCGATCCATCGCCTCGAAGATCTTGTAGCGCAGCTCGAAGTAGTGGTCGCGGTTCACCAGGCCGCCGTAGGCGCGGGAGTCGGTGGAGTCGAGGGCGTAGATCGGCTGGAACGGCGGGAGGTAGGCGTCGACCGCCTCCTGGTCGTGGACGATCAGCGGCTCCGCGGTGTGGGAGAGGATGAACGCGTCCATACCCACCATCGCCGGGAGGTGCACCTGCTCGGCCACCCGGTAGGACCAGATCAGGAAGTCCTGGGCCTCTTGCACCGACTCGGCGAAGAGCGTGATCCAGCCGACGTCCCGTTGGGAGAGGATGTCGGTCTGATCGCTCCAGATCGACCATCCCGGCGCCATCGCCCGGCTCACGTTGGTGAGCACGATCGGGAGGCGAGCCCCGACCGCCCAGTGGAGCATCTCGTGCATCAGGGCGAGGCCCTGGCCACTGGTGGCGGTGTAGGTGCGGGCGCCGGCGGCAGCGGCGCCCACGCAGGCCGCCATCGCCGAGTGCTCCGACTCCACCGTGATGAAGGTGGCGGGGAGCCGGCCCGAGGCGGTCATCTCGGAGAGCAGCTCGACGATCATCGTCTGCGGGGTGATCGGGTATGCCGAGATCACCTCGGCCCGCGACAGCATCGCCCCGTAGGCGGCGGCGTGGTTGCCGGTGAGGAGGAGGCGCTCAGACACCGACGAGCTCCCTCTCGTTGACGAGGACGAGCGCCCGGCCGGGGCATTCCGTCACGCAGATCCCGCACCCCTT
>JAZDHM010000102.1:0-11557 GCA_043805935.1 Actinomycetota bacterium | reverse complement strand
CGGCGATCGAGGTTGTGAAGCGAGATCTCGATCCGATGGGCGCGCCCGGTCCGCCGCCCCTTGGTGGTTATGTCGACGATGCCACCCCGAGCGAGCGCCATCACGACCGGATCGGTCAATCGTCCCCCGACGTACGCTGATCCAGGGTACCGGGCGCGCCCGCGCGGTGCGCGATCCCCGGCCGGCCCGCGGCGACGGCACCGGAGCACCGGATCGATCGCCTCGAGGCACCAGTAGCCTTTGATGCTCATGGGACCGTTCACCGCGTTCACCGACCTGGCCGCCCAGATCGAGATACCCCGGGACGGAACCCTCAGCCGGACCCTCTACCGCGACGACCGGGTACGGGTGGTGGCCTTCGGCTTCGACGCCGGCCAGGAGCTCACCGAGCACACCGCGGCGGCGGCCGCCATCATCCAGGTGATGAGCGGCAGGTTCAGGGTCACCCTGGGCGGCGAAATGCTCGATCTCCTCCCGACCGCTTGGGTGCACATGGCCCCCGGCCTCCCCCACTCGGTGGTCGCGATAGAACGGTCGGTGATGCTGCTCACGATGCTGCAGGACTGCCCCGACGCCACTTGACCCTCACGTAACGTGATGGTCTACGGTCACGACGACATGACCTACCACATCGGTGAGGTGGCCCGCCTGGCCGGCGTCACCATCCGCACGCTCCGCCACTACGACGAGATCGGGCTGCTCAGACCCGGTGGTCGATCGGAGGCGGGATACCGCCTCTACGGCGACGCCGACCTCGCCCGGCTGCAGCAGGTGCTGTTCTACCGGGAACTGGGTTTCGGTCTGGACGAGATCGCCCGGGTGATGAGAAAGCGGGAGTTCGACCGGCACCGGTCCCTGCTCGACCAGCGTGCGCTGCTCGCCAGGAAGCGGCGCCGACTGGAGAAGGTGATCAAGGCCGTGGACGACGCCATCACCGCCGACGAAACGGGGATCGTGATGAACAAGGAAGAGATGTTCGAGGTGTTCGGCGACTTCGATCCCACCGAGTACGAGGACGAGGTCAAGCAGCGCTGGGGTGGCACTGAGGCGTACCGGGAGTCCGCCCGGCGAACCCGGCGCTACACCAAAGCGGACTGGCTGGCGATCAAGGCCGAGGGCGAGCCGATCGTGACCGGCCTCGCCGACGCCCTCCGGGCGGGCACCCCGGCGGACGAGCCGTCGGTCACCGCGCTCGCCGAGGCTCATCGGCTGCAGATCGACAAGTGGTTCTATCCCTGCTCGCCGGCGTTCCACGCCTCACTGGGCGAGATGTACGTCGCCGATCCACGCTTCACCGCCTTCTGGGATCAGTTCGAAGCCGGTCTGGCGGCGTTCGTCCGCGACGCCTTCGCGGCCAATGCCGCCGGGCGGTAAGCCTCAAGCAACCGATCGAGCATGTCGATCCACTCCGGTTCACCTGGGAGGGGGTTCCCATGCCCGATGCCAATCGACGGGTGAGCCGGCTGTGGCTATCGACGGCAGTCGCCGCGCTCGCGCTCGGCGCGGCCGCCGCGCTCATCGCTGTTCGCCATCAGGTGCAGGCCTCCCGTCCCATCGGAGAGGGTGAGCTCTTCGCCGTCGAGGCCCGGGAAACCCGTGACGTCCTCGACGCCGCCGGACGGGACCTCGACAAGGCCGTGCGCGCCCTTCGCAACGACCTCACGATCGAAGCGGTCGGCATCATCGACTCTTCCGGCACCTTCATCGCCGCCACCTCACCGAGTCTGATCGGTCGCCCTCTCCCCAGCGAGTTCCTTCGCGGCGCGGTCGGGACCAGCACCTTCCGCGCCGTTGCCGGGTCGCCAGGCGCACCGATCACGATCGACGGCGTCGAGGAATGGACGGCGCAGGACATCCTCTACGAGGTGGCGCAGCCGCTGGCCGACGGCAACGCCGCCGTGCTCATGTACGACATCGCCGAGCTGACCCGTCGGCGAGCGAACTCGGCCGGGATCCGGACGACCACGCTGCAGATCGGCAGCGTGTCACTGTCTCTCCTGATCCTCGGCTTCGTCCTCCTGGCCGGCCGTGCCGGCGCCAGCCGCCGGCTCCGCCTCGCCGTTGCCGAGACGGATCAGATGGCGCGTCGGGCTGCAGAGCTCGCCGAGATCAACCACACGCTCGCGGAGGCCCGCTCCGAGGCCGAACGGGCACTCGCGCTCGCCGAGGAGAAGATCCGGATCCGGTCCGAGTTCGTGCTGATGATCAATCATGAGCTCCGGACACCGCTCACCGGGGTCGTCACCAGCGCCGAGCTGCTCATGCACGATCCGGGGATGCCGTCGGTCGAGCGCACCGCTTTGCTCGCCGACATGGTGCGCGAGGGCGAGCGGCTTCGCGGCCTGATCTCCCGGATGCTCACCGTCGCCCGGATCGAGAACCGCGGCCTCGGCTACACCCTGCGCGACGTCCCCATCGCCCAGATCGTCACCGCCCTCAAGACGAGTCACCCCTCGCTCGTCGCCGACGACGAGACGGCCATGGGAGCCGTGATCCGCACCGACTCCGACGGGCTCGTCGCCCTCCTCTCCTCGCTGGTCGACAACGCCGCCACCCATGGGGCGCATCGCATCCGCCTGACGGTGGCCGACGAGCTCGGATTCGAGCCCGTCGCCGAGGTCGGCGTGCGGCCCGATCCCGGCCTCTACCTGAAGGTGGTCGACGATGGGCCCGGGATCGAGCCCGAGTTCGTCCCCCGGCTCTTCGAGAAGTACGAAAAGCACAGCGCCAGCTCCGGCACCGGCCTGGGCCTGTACCTAGCCCGGCTCATGGCGGAGGGCATGGATGGATCGATTTCGGTCGACACCGGGCCAGGAGGCACGACCATGGCCATCGGCGTCGGTCTGATCCGTTCGGCGGTGGGAGCCCACCGATGAGACCCACCCTGCCTCTAGTGCTCCTGTTGGCGGCCTGCTCCGCGGCGCCGCCCGCATCGTCGGCCACTTTCGATCTCGACGAGTACGAGATCCACTCGTCGGCGGACACGTTCTCCTCGGGCCACATCGTGCTCGAGGTCGACAACGAGGGCGAGTTCCCCCACACGCTCGTGGTCACCCGCTCCGACGGTTCTGTGGTCCAAGCCATCGATCCACTGGCGCCGGGATCGGACGAGTCGCTCGCCCTCGATCTCCCGCCGGGGTCATATCAAGTGAGCTGCCGGATCGTCGTCCAGCTCCCGAACGGTTCGATCGTCGACCACTTCCAGCACGGCATGTACATGCAGATCAAAGTGGTCGGTTAGCCGGCTCTCAGTCTCCAGCGGGAACTGTTCCGTTCAATCGCCAATCGCGCCTCGCGCAGCGAGGTTCCTAGTGGTCTGTCGCTCGAATGGGGTGCGCGTATCTCCGAGGCATCGGCGTCATCTGGCAAGGACGCACGACGAAGGCGCACTCGCAGCGTGCGTCGAGGAGGAGGACGCCGCCAGGGGCGTCGAGGGCCGGAGATACGCCAGCATCATTTGAGCGACGGTCCACTAGACGAACTGAACGAGGCCGATCAGATTCCCGTCGGGATCCTTGAACCAGGCGGAGTACCCGACCGCCGTCTTGGCGATGCTGCCCTCGGTCTTGAGCGTGGGGTAGTCGTACTCCTCGAACACCACGCCCTTCGCTTGGAGCGCGGCGACCTCCGCGCTGACGTCGGCGACAACGAACCCGGCCTGGGTGTGCCCCCCGCGGCTCTCGTTCGGCGTGAGGAACACCGTGAAACGGGAGTCCTTCCCCGCCCTATACATGATGGCGCCCTCGACCTCGCGATCGACCGAGAACCCGAGCGTCTCGCCCCAGAAGCGCCGGGCGCGCTCGAGATCGGGGTCGGCAACGTGGCATGCATGCGGTATTCGGTGAGCATTCGGCATCCCCTCGGGTGTTCGGACCCGGCTGGAATCGTAGGCACCCACCCAGTCACCAGCTACCAGCTACCAGCAAGAGTCGCCCGTCGCCCGTTACCCGTTACCCGCATTGCTCACGGCGCGTTGCGCATTGCGCATAGCGCATGGCTCACAGCTCACGCCTCACAGCTTCCTCAGGGCACGCTGGCGAAGGCCCTGGTGACGTCGCCGAAGAACGCCAACGCCTGGGGGAAGAACCCGAGGACGACAGTGGCGGCTCCGGTGATCGCCAGGGCCAGGCTGAGCGACGGGGAGAGTTTGCGGCCGCGGACCCGATCGACCGGAGCGTTCACCGGCACGGAGTCCATGTACACGCTCTTGACCACCTTGGCGTAATACACGAGGGCGATCACCGCGTTGACGGCGGCGATCGCCGCCAGCACCACCGCCCACGGCGACTCGAAGACGCCGAGCACCGCCCGGAACATCACGAATTTGGGGAACCACCCGGCCAGCGGCGGCACGCCGGCGAGCCCGAAGAAGAACACGCCGACCAGTGCCGCCAGGCCGGGGGCGTACCGGTTGAGGCCTCCCCAGTCCGTGATCTCCCCGCTGCCGACCTTATGGGCCACCGCGATCACCACCGCGAAGGCGCCGAGGTTGAGAAAGGCGTAGAAGAGGAGGTAGGTGATCGACCCGAAGAAGGCATCGGCCAGCCCGACCTGGTCGTACACCGCCGCCATGGCGAACGGCACCAGGATGAACCCTCCGTGGGCGATCGACGAGTAACCGAGCAGGCGGACGACGTTGGTCTGCCGGAGGGCGACGAGGTTCCCGATGGTCATCGACGCCGCGGCGAGCACCCACAGGATCGGACCCCAGATGCTGCGCACCGGCGCGAAGGCCTGGTAACAGATCGTGAGGAGGCCGACGAAGCCCGCTGCCTTTGATCCAACCGACAGGTAGGCGGCGACCGGAGTCGGCGCCCCCTGGTAGGTGTCCGGCGCCCAGAAGTGGAACGGGACCGCGGTGATCTTGAATCCGAAGCCGACAATGACAAAGACCACGGCGAGGACCAGCGCCGGCTCGGACTCGAGGTTGAAGGCGGTGATCGCCTGGGCGATCCCCGAGAAGGTGAGGTTTCCCGTGAGGCCGTACACCAAGGACATGCCGAACAGCATCACCGCCGCCGACAGCACCCCGGTGAGGAAGAACTTCAGCGACGCCTCGTTGCTGCGCAGGTCTCCCTTGCGCCAGCCCGCCAGGAGGAAGGCCGGCGCCGACACCAGTTCCAGGCCGACGAAGATCGTGATCAGATCCCTGGCCGACGCCATCACCACCGCCCCGGTGACCGACGCCAAGATGAGGAAGTAGAACTCCCCCTGGTAGTAGTCGTCGTCCTCGAGATACCCCACCGACAGCAGCAGGCTGATGACGCCGGACACGATGAAGAGGCCCTTGAGCACCAGGGCGAAGTCGTCCACGACGTACGACCCGCCGAACAGCACCCGAGGCCCGGTGTCGGCGCATCCGGCGATCCCCGAGCACGCCGCCAGCGTGATCAGCGGCAAGGCGGCGGTCACCAGCCCGAGCAGCGCGGTCACCCCGACCAGGTACTTGAGCCGGTCCGGGAGCACCAGATCGGCGGCGATGACCACCAAGAGGGTGACGCCGAGGATCAGCTCGGGGGCGAGTGCGTGGTAGTCGAACACCCAGTCAGCCTCCGAATGCCTTGGTGACGAGGTTCACGACGGCGTCATTGGTAGCGCCGAACACGATCTTGGGAAACACCCCGATGGCGAAGATCGCCACGACGAGCGGCACCCACGCCGCCAACTCGAACCGGTCGGCGTCGTGCAACTCAATCCCCGACCACTCGGCGGACGGCTCGCCGAGGTTGACCTTCTGCAGCATCCACAACAGGTAACCGGCGGTCAGGACCGTGCCGACGGCTCCGACGACCATGGCGGTGCGGAACACGTTCAGGCTCAACCCGCCGAGGGGGTTGTACGAGGCGAGCAGTGCCATGAACTCGCCCCAGAACCCGGCGAGGCCGGGCAGCCCCAGCGACGCCATGGCGGTGAAGCCGAGCAGTCCGCCGAGGACGGGGAGCAGCTTCATGTTGCCGCCGAGGCGGGCCATGTCGCGGGTGTGGTAACGGTGCTGCATCGACCCGGCGAGGAAGAAGAGCAGGCCGGTGATGAGGCCGTGCGCCACCATCCCGATGACCGCGGCGTTGATCCCGACGTCGGTGAGGGTGGCGATACCGAGCATGACGAACCCCATGTGCCCCACCGAGGAGAAGGCGATCAGCCGCTTCATGTCGGACTGGGCGAGGCACGCCAGCGATCCGTAGATGATCGCCACCACCGCCAGGATGGCGATCACCGGCGCCCATTGCTGCGCCTGGGTGGGGAGGATCGGCAGGCTGATGCGGATGAACCCGTAGGCGCCGAGTTTCAGGAGGATGGCGGCCAGCAGCACCGAGCCCACCGTCGGCGCCGCGGTGTGGGCGTCGGGGAGCCAGGTGTGCAGCGGCCACATCGGGACCTTGACGGCGAAGCCGATGAAGAGGGCGGCAAACACCCAGGCTCCGAACGTCCCGTCGAACATCCCCATCTGCCCGGCCTCGGCGAGCCGCACCATGTCGAAGGTGTGCAGGCCACTCTTGAAATAGAGCGCCAGGAAGCCCAGCAGCATGAAGGCCGACCCGAACAAGGTGAAGAGGAAGAACTTGATCGCCGCGTAGAGCCGCGTCTCCACCTCTCGCTTGAACCCGGGGAGCCGGATCATCTTGCGGTCACCCCAGATGCCGATCATGAAGTACATCGGGAGCAGCACCAGCTCGAAGAAGATGAAGAACAGCACCAGGTCAAGTGCCACGAAGGTGCCGTTCATGCCGGTGGCCAGCACCAGCATCAGCACCAGGAACCCCTTGGGGTTGTGCGGCTCCGGCCAGTGATTCCACGAGTAGACGACGCACAGCATCGTCATGAAGGTCGACAGGACGAGCAGGGGGAGGCTGATCCCGTCGATACCGATGTGGTACTTCGATCCGATCGAGGAGATCCACGAAAGGTCGGTGCCCAACTGGAACTTCTCCGCCCCGCCGAAGTCGAACCGGATGGCTGCAGCGACCGAGACCGCGAACGCGGCGGATGAGGCGAGCAGCGCGATCGTCTTGGCGACCTTCTCCTGGGCCTTGGGCACCAGGAGCACCATGCCCGCCCCGACGAGGGGCAAGAACACGATGAGGCTCAGGCCCCATCCATGCTCGAACAAGTCCGTCACGCTCATCCTCCTCCTAGGTGAAGATCAGAAAGCCCACTACCAGGAGCACCGCTCCCGCGAAGAGGGCGCCGACGTACTGCTGCACCCGCCCGGTGGTCGTGTGGCGAAGGGCCTCTCCGGCCTCGCTCGTGCCGCCCGCCAGCGCATTGATCGCCAGGTCGATCCCCCGTTGGTCGATCCCGCCGTACACGAACCGCGCTGCCAGCCGGGCCACTCCCCCGAAGCCGTTGACCACCCCATCGATGATCGTGGTGCTCGTCCAATCGACGAATCGGGCGATCGGGCCCTTGATTGGGCCGATCACGCCCTTGAGGTAGAGATCGTCGATGTAGTACTTGTTCGCCAACAGCGGGTAGAGCACCGGGATGCGGAACCGGTCGCGCTCGCGCTGGGTGGCGGCGTCGCGGCGCCACAGCATCGTGCCGGCGGCCAGCCCGGCGAGCGCCACCGCCAACCCGATCCCGGCGAGAGCGAAGTTGAGCGATTCGAAGTGGTGGTCCCCCATGGTGAACGGGCGGGCGGCCAGCCACTGACCGAACCCATCGAAGACCCCGGGAACGCTGACGAACCCGGCGACGATCGACCCCAGCCCGAGCCCGATGAGCGGGTAGGTCATGATCCGTGGCGACTCGTGGGGATGGGCCTGGCCCTTGTACTCCCCGAAGAACGTGAGGTAGACCGCCCGCGCCATGTAGAAGGCGGTGACGAACGCCCCTGCGATCGCCACCACCAGCACCACCGAGGCGAGCGTCCCGCCCGCGCCCGAGGCGTCGTACTGCACCGAGGCGAGGATCTCATCCTTTGACCAGAACCCGGCGAGCGGAAAGATCCCGGCCAGGGCGAGCGAGCCGACCACGAAGGTGCGGAACGTCCACGGCATGGCTTTGCGCAACCCGCCCATGTCGCTCATGTTGTTGGAGTGGACCGCGTGGATGACCGACCCGGCGCACAGGAAGAGCAAACCCTTGAAGAAGGCGTGCGTGAACAGGTGGAAGAGGCCGGCGGTGTAGGCGCCGGCGCCCATGGCGACGGTCATGTACCCGAGCTGTGACAGCGTCGAATACGCGAGCACCTTCTTGATGTCGTCCTGGACCAGGGCGATCAGGCCGGTGGCGAAGAGGCTGATCGCCCCCACGACGATGATGATCGACTTCACCTCGGTGGCGAAGCCGTCGGTCTGGAACAGCGGAAACATGCGTCCCAGCAGGTACACACCGGCGGTCACCATCGTGGCGGCGTGCATCAGCGACGACACCGGGGTGGGCCCGGCCATGGCGTCGGGGAGCCACACGTGGAACGGGAACTGGGCGCTCTTGCCCATCGCCCCGATGAATATCGCCAGCCCGGCCCAGAATGCCACCCGGGCCAGCGCCGAGTTTCCCGACGCGACGGCGTTCAGGACCGCATCGAAGCGGAACGACCCGACGGTGACCCCGATGATGATCACCCCGATGAACAGTCCGACGTCGGCGATCTTGTTGACGAGGAACGCCTTGGTGGCGGCGGCGTTGTTCTCGTGGTCTTCCCAGTAGTGGCCGATCAACAGGTACGAGGCCAGGCCGACGAGCTCCCACCCGACGATCAGCTGGATCATGTTCGCCGACGAGACCAGGAGCAGCATGGCCCCGGCGAATTGGGTGAAGGCCGCGAAGAACCAGGTGAACCGGACGTCGCCCTTCATGTATCCCTTGGCGTAGGTGAAGACCGCCAGGCCGACGACGCCGACCAGGGCGTACATCATGATCGAGAGGCCGTCGACCACCCATCCCCATTCGATGACGTAGGAGCCGATGCGGCCGATCTCCAAGGAGCCCTCGTAGGAGATGCCGTGTGAGGCGTTTGCGATGAACAGGGCCACCCCGTAGACCGCGTCGAACAGCATCGCCGCCTCGGCCAGCTCCCAACCCTTCATCGGGAGACGCTTGCCCACGAACACGATGACGAACATCGCCACCAGGGGAACCACCGGGATCAGCCAGGCGAAGCGCGCCAGCGCCCCGCCGTCGACCAGATTGGCGGCTTCGTGGGCGGCTTCCCCGGCAAAGGCGACGAGCAGGTGGGTCATGGCATCACCACCGCAACAGGTCCAGCTCGTCGACGTTCGCCGATGAACGGTTGCGGAAGATCAGGACCACGATCGCCAGCCCGATGCCCACCTCGGCGGCGGCCACGGTGATGATGAACAGTGCAAAGACCTGGCCGGACCGCAGGGTGTCGGAGATGTACGAGCCGAAAGCCACGAGGTTGATGTTCACCGCGGTGAGCATGAGCTCGACCGACAACAGCACCAGCACCGCGTTGCGGCGCACCAGCACGCCGTAGATCCCGATCGAGAAGAGCAGGGCCCCGAGCACGAGGAACTGGCTGATGGTCATCGGTCGGGGTCCTTCCTGGCGATCACGATCCCGCCGATCAGGGCGGCGAGGAGAACGAAGGACACCGCCTCGAACGGGATCACGTAACGGCTGAACAGCACGTCGCCGAGATCGCCGCTTCGAGAGACGGCCGCCTCCACCGGGCGGTCCCCGAACGCCATCGTCGTCACCGTGGCGATGGTGACGAACGTGCCCAGTGCCACCACGGCCGCCGGCCAGCGGCGGGCATGGTCCAGGCGCACCGGGTCGCGGCCGGTGGGTGCCCGGGTGATCATGATGCCGAACAGGAACAGCACGATCACCGCTCCGATGTACACCAGGACCAGGGTCCATGCGACGAACTCCGCGCCGAGCATGAGGAACAGTCCGGCCGCCCCGGCGAGCGCCAGCACCAGCATCAGGGCGGCGTGGACCACGTTCGGGCTGGAAACGACGCGGATCGCCGCCGCGACGATGACGAGGGAGAGCACGAGGAACACCACGTTGTCGGCGTTGGAGATCCAGTCCCGCACCCAGGAGACCGAGGCGCTCCAGTCCATCAGTTCTTCTCCAGTGCCGGCGGCTTGGGGACCGTCTTGAGCCACTCGGTAAGGCGCTCCATGGGATGGAGCATGTCGGCGATCGATCCCTCGGAGTACTCGTACTCCGGCGACCAGAAGAGGGCGTCGAACGGGCACACCTCGACGCAGATCCCGCAGTACATGCAGAGTGCGTAGTCGATGTCGAAGCGATCGAGCGTCGCCCGGCTCCGCGCCCGCCCTCCCTCTTTGGTCGGAGGCTGCATCTCCTTGTGGCCTTCGATGTAGATGCACCAGTCGGGGCACTCCCGGGCACACAGCATGCACACCGTGCAGGCGTCGGTGTCGAGGGCGATTACCCCGCGCGCCCTGGGCACCGGGATCTCCTTCTCCTTCGGGTAGTTGATGGTGACCGGCCGCTTGAACAGCGTCCGCAGCGTCAGCCACATCCCCTTGGCGAGGCCGATCCCCGGCGGCGCCGTGAGCTTCAGCCGCGGTACCACGACGCCACCTCTCCAGTCCGCATCAGAAGACCACCTTGAACACGGCGGTGACCAGGATGTTCGCCAGGGACAGCGGGATCAGCCACCGCCATGCCAGCGACTGCAGCTGATCCTCTCGGAGGCGGGGGAAGGTCCAACGCATCCAGATCATGACGAACACGAGGAACACGACCTTGCCGATGAGCACCAGTGGCCCGAGCACGTACATGGCGCCGTCGTCGATGGGGAGGCCGGGCAGGTAGTACCCGCCCAAGAACAGCGTCGCGGCGATCGCCGACATGGAGAACATCCCGGCGTACTCGGCGAGGAAGAACATCGTGAACCGGATGCCGGAGTACTCGGTGAGGTACCCCATCACCAGCTCGGACTCGGCGATCGGCATGTCGAAGGGGGTCCGGCTCAGCTCGGCGAGGCTGGCGATCATGAAGATGACGAACCCGACCACCTGTCCCTGGAGGATGAAGGGCAGGCGCACGCCGAAGGTTCCGATGTGGAACCACGGCTCGACCTGGGCGGCCACGATGCCCCCCATCGACATAGTCCCGGCGGCGATCACCACGCCGACCACCGCCAGGACCAGCGGGAGCTCGTAGGCGATCAGCTGGGCGGCGGCGCGTAGGCCGCCCATCAGCGAGTACTTGTTCGCAGAGGACCACCCCGCCATGAGCACCCCCACCGTGCCCACCGATCCGGCGGCCAGGGCGTAGAAGACGCCCAGGTCGAGGTCGCGCACGATCAGATCCGGGGAGAACGGGACGATCACGAACACCGCCAGCGTCCCCATGAGCACGACCATCGGGGCGACCTTGAAGACCGGGCGGTCGGCGTCCGCCGGCACCAGGTCCTCTTTCTGCATGAACTTGAGGCCGTCGGCGAGCGGCTGTGCCCAGCCCCAGCGGCCGCCGGCAAAGTACGGGCCGATGCGGCTCTGCATGTGCGCCGAGATCTTCAGTTCGGCGAAGATCAGCACCAGGCTGAACGTGGGGATGAAGATCCCCACCACCAGCAGCTTGATGAGGAGCAGCCACCAGAAGTTGTCGA
>JAZDHM010000101.1:0-12442 GCA_043805935.1 Actinomycetota bacterium | reverse complement strand
CGCCGATCTGGCCGACGACGTGGCGAGGCTGTTCGACGTCCTCGGCATCGCCGGCGTGCCCGTAGTCGGGTATTCGTTGGGTGGGATGACCGCTCAGGAGCTGGTTATCCGCCATCCGGGCCGAGTCTCCCACCTCGTGCTCGGCGCCACCGCGGCGCACCCGGTGGCCCGGCCGCGATGGCTGACCACGTCGGCGATGGTGATCGGCCGTGCTCTCAGCCGGGTCGACCGGTTCTTGCTACCGCGCCTCGCTCATCTCTACATGACCCGGACCGGGGTAATCCCGCCCGAACACTCCGCCTGGCTATGGCAGACGCTGGTCGATCGGGACACCGACCTGTACTACCAAGGCGGGTTTGCCATTCTCCGCTTCGATGCCAGGGACCGCCTCTCGGGCGTGGATGTGCCGACACTGTGCATCATCCCCACCGCCGACCAGCTGGTCCCGCCGGCGAAGCAGTACGAGACGGCGTCCCTGATCCGGGGCGCATCGATCGTGGAGCTCATCGGTGCGCGCCACGAGGCGGTGCTCACCCATGCAGACGACGTGGCCAAGGCGATCGAAGGGTTCGTGGGGTAGCGCGTCGCCCGCGCGGCTCGGGTCCCGCGTTGAACAGTCTGAGCGTGCTTGAGTCCTGCGTCCGTTAGAGTGCCCCCGCGCCATTCGAGGAGTGTCATCGTGTCGAGAAGGGTTGTCGGCTTCATCGCCGCCGCTGTCGGTGCCGTGATCGTTTTCATCGCAGCGGCCGCCGACGTGATCGGGGTCTCCTCGGGTGGTTCGGCAGAGATGTTTGGCACGCGCCAGATCATCGGCAGCGCGGTGGGAGCGGGAGTCGTCATCGCTGGGCTGCTCGTCGCCCTCCTGCCGCGTCGCCGCTAGCGCCCGCCTTCGCCGCGGACCGCGGTCCTGTGAACTAGATGAGGATCGCCGCCGATATCGCCGTGGTCCACACTCCGCCTGGAGACGCTTCGGTGGCGATCGTCTTGCTCGTGGTGTCCACGATCTGACCGCCGATCAGGTACTGCTCCCTGCGCGCGTTGTAGTCCTTCTCTGCGTCGAAGGGGATGCCGAGCGTCGTCGCCAACATGGTGGCGGCTAGGTCTTCGGCGTAGTCGCTCGCCTCCTGTTCGGTCTGGCCGAATGTGTGGTGCTCAGACAGGTAGCCGTACTTGTCCGGGTCCGCCGGCCGGGCGACTCCTATGGAGGTTGCGATGTGTCGCCCTGCCTCGTTGGTCGCCATCTCGGCGAGGACGACATGCACGATCTCTCCCGGCTGCAGGATCTGCAGACCCTCCTCGCGGAGGATGATCTGGCATCTGGGGGGAAAGATGGACGACACGCGGACGAGATTGAAGTACGCGATACCGGCGTCACGGAGCGCCATTTCGAAGCTGGCGAGCTTCTCTCGGTGAACGCCGACTCCGCACGTCAGAAACATCCTCTCCGGCACGGAGCGCATCCGAGACCCTTCCTGGTCGTGTGTGAGCACGTCGTGGTGTGCGGGATGGTTCGAGGCTTGGACCACGAGGGCCAACTGTGCCTCATGATCGACCGGTCCCTGTCGGTACCGGTCGCCGGCGGGAGAGCCTACACAACGACGATCCCCCCGCGGTCGGCGGGGAGATCGGCAATCGGAGTCTTTGGGATCTCAGTGCTCGTGAGTGAGCTGGCGAGCGATGAGCACGACCACACCCACCACGAGCAGCAACACGATCAGCTTCTTCACCGGTACCCCTTTCGTGAGCGCGATTGTATCGAGGAGACTGCGCAATCCAGGGGAGCGGACGGCGAGATGTCGCTCGGCGAAAGGCGATGGGCGAAACCCCGCCGGACCGTCTCCTGCGGCACCTCGGTCGGCGTACCTCTCCCGGGAAGCGGGCAGCGGGCAGCGGGTAGCCTTCTCGCCGCTCATGTCCGACCGCCGCTTCACCCGCTATGCCATCGGCACCCTCGCCTTCAACTTGGTCGTGGTGCTGTTCGGGGCGATCGTCCGGGCCACCGGATCGGGGGCGGGGTGCGGCGCACACTGGCCGTCGTGCCAAGGCATGGTGATTCCGTTGTCGGGCACGAGTGCCACCTTCGTCGAGTTCACCCACCGGGCGTCGAGCGGCATCGCCCTTGCCCTGGTAGCCGGGCTGGTGGTGTGGGCGGTCCGCACCCGCCCCAAGGGCGACGCCGCCAGGGGGACCGCCATCGCCGCCGGCGTGCTGATCGTCAACGAGGCGCTCATCGGCGCCGCCCTCGTGCTCTTCGAGTGGGTGGCCGAGGACCAATCGCTCGGCAGGGCGGTGTCGATCACCCTGCACCTCGCCAACACCTTCCTGCTGCTCGGCGCCCTCACGCTCACGGCCTGGTTCGCCTCCGGCCGCCAGGTCCCGCGACGGCCCTTCGATCCGGCCACGCGCCGGTTGCTGCTGATCGGCGCGACGGCCCTGGTGGTGGTGGGCGCCGCCGGAGCGGTGACCGCCCTCGGTGACACGCTGTTCCCGCCCGACAGCATCGCCGCCGGCCTGCACGACGACTTCACCGGCGTCTTCCTCGTCCGGCTGCGCTGGATCCATCCGGTGCTGGCAGTCGCCACCGCCGGGTACCTGTTGTCGATCCTGAGGCACCTCACCGGCGCCGACTGGGCACGGTCGCTGCTGCGGACGCTGATCATCATCCAGGTCGGCACTGGGATGATCAACGTCGGGCTGCTGGCGCCGGTGTGGATGCAGCTCGTCCACCTGTTCCTCGCCGACGCGGTATGGATCTCGTTCGTGGTCGTCGGGGCGGCCGCCCTCGCCGCCCGGTCCCGGGTCCCGGTGGCGGCGTGACGACCGCGGTGACCACCGCGCCCTGGCCGGCCGGTCGAGCCCGCGCCTACCTCGCGCTGATCAAGCCCCGGATCATCGAGCTGCTGCTGATCACCACGGTTCCCGCCATGGTGCTGGCGGCGGGGGAGTGGCCGGACACGTGGCTGATCGTGGCGACGGTCGTCGGCGGGATCCTGTCGGCCGGCGGTGCCAATGCGATCAACAACGTGGTAGATCGCGACATCGATGCCCGGATGGAGCGGACGCGCCGGCGTCCCCTTCCCTCCAACGCCCTCGGCGTCCGCGAGGCGCTCACGGTTGGGGTGGTACTGGGGGTAGCCGGATTCGCGTGGTTGTCGCTCACGACGACGCTTCTCGCCGCCATCCTCGCCACCGCCGCCCTGGCCTTCTACGTCCTGGTGTACTCGATGCTCCTCAAGCGCACCACGCCGCAGAACATCGTGATCGGGGGAGCCGCCGGGGCGGTTCCGGCGCTGGTCGGTTGGGCGGCCGTCACCGGGACGCTCGCCCTGCCGGCGTGGATCCTGTTCGGGATCGTCTTCTTCTGGACCCCACCGCACTTCTGGGCCCTGGCGCTGCGATTCCAGGACGACTACGCCCGCGCCGGCATCCCGATGCTTCCCGTGGTCCACGGCGAGCGGATGACCACTCTGCAGATCGCGCTCTACGCGGCGGTCGTCGGATCCGTGTCACTGTTGCTGGTTCCGGCGGCCGATCTCGGCGGGCTCTACCTGTGGTCGGCCGTGGCACTCGGGCTGGCGTTCGTCATCGCCTGCGGGATGCTGCTTCTCGACCGGAGCCGGGCGATGCTGGTGTTCCGAGTGTCGAACGTGTACCTGACCCTGCTGTTCTCGGCGGTGATGCTGGATGTGCTGTTGTGAGCCGTGAGCTGTGAGCTGTGAGCAAGACGCGTCATCGCCCTCTTGCGGGCGGCGGGCAATACGACCTTCGACAGAACGAAAGGCGAAGGGCGAAGCCCCGCGAGCACGTGTCTTGCGGGTAGCTGGCAGCGGGTGGCGGGTGGCGGTGAGCGGTCAGCGGTGGGCGATTGCCGACCGTCTTGCTGGTAGCTGGTAGCTGGCGGCCGTTACTGTGACCCCCCAATGCTGGCCTCGATCTCCTATCCGCCGATCCCGATCTTCCAGATCGGGCCCCTGCGGGTTTCCTTGCATGGTCTGATGGCCGGGGTTGGGTTCGTGGTCGGCGCCATTCTTATGATCCGCGAGGCGCGTCGTCGCGGATTCGACGAGGCGAAGCTGATATCCATTCTCACCTGGGGACTGGTGGGCTCGATCCTCGGGGCGCGTTACTTCACCGTCCCTGCCCACCTCGATGAGGGGATCGTCGAAGCGCTCAAGCCCTTCGGCACGTTCTCGATCATGGGGGGATTCGCCGGCGGGATCATCGCCGGGGGCTGGCGGATGCGGATGCTGGGCGTCTCGGTCATCACCCACATGGACATGGCCTCGTTCGGCTTGGCGATCGGGACCGTGGTTGGGCGGATCGGGGATCTGTTCATCGTCGAACATCTTGGGGCGAAGACTGGCTTCTTCCTCGGCTACCTGCTCAAGCCCGGATACGACGTCGCACCCCAGCACGATGCCCTCGAGGGTCTCTGCAACGCCGGGATCACCTGTGGGCCGTACCACCACGCCGCCCTCTACGACCTGCTGGGGGCAGCCGTCCTGCTCGGATTGCTCTATGTCGTGGCGCGGCAGTCGAAGCACCTGCGCTACGGGGCGCTCATCTTCATCTGGTCGGCGTGGTACGGAATGCAGCGGTTCCTCATCGATTTCGTGCGCAACACCGACCTCCCCGGCGCGGATGCCACCCTCGGGCCCTTCACCTGGAACCAGTGGACGGGCCTGGTGGTGAGCCTCGCCTCGCTGGCGATCCTGGCGTGGATCACTCTGGGGCGGAAGACCCTGGTGGTGTCGCCAGAACAGGACGTCGCGTTCGGAGCCGTGCCCCGGGGCACCTGATGGGCGACACCGCTCCGATCAGACCCGAGGAGCGATTCAACGAGGCGGCGGTCGCCGTCCACCTGCGGAAGCATCTGCCGGCGATGTTCGGCACGGAGCCGATCGTCTTCGAGCAATTCCTCGGCGGCAAAGCCAACCTGACCTACCTCGCCCGCGCCGGCAGTGTCGAGGTGGTGTTGCGACGGCCGCCGCTCGGCCCGGTCGCTCCTGGCGCCCACGACATGGGGCGCGAGCACCGGGTGCTGTCGGTGCTGCACCAGGCCTATCCACCGGCCCCGCGCGCCTACCACCTATGTGAGGATCCGGCGGTCATGGGGGCGCCCTTCGTCGTGATGGAGCGGCGGGTCGGCCACGTCGTCAGGTCGGAATGGCCGGATGGTCTCGAAGCCAGCTCGGCCTTTCGGCGCGGCATCGCCGAGAATCTCGTCGACGCCCTGGCCGCCCTCCACGTCGTCGAC
Organism: Actinomycetota bacterium; assembly: GCA_043805935.1. Taxonomy (GTDB): domain Bacteria; phylum Actinomycetota; class Acidimicrobiia; order Spongiisociales; family UBA11373; genus RBG-16-68-21. The sequence continues at coordinate 7,185 of JAZDHM010000101.1, read as the reverse complement.
CCGGCCTCGATCGGCCTCGATACCCTCGGACGCCCCGACGGCTTCGTGGCCCGCCAGGTGGCCGGCTGGACGGATCGTTGGCGACGCGCCCGTCACTACGACGTCCCGGCCATGGACCGACTGGCCGATCGGCTCGCCGAGTCGGTCCCGGAACCGCAGGCTGCGACGCTGCTGCACAACGACTTCAAGCTGGACAACACGATGGTGGCCGACGACGGGTCGATCGTGGCGGTGTTCGACTGGGACATGGCCACCATCGGCGACCCGCTCGTCGACTTGGGGACGATGCTGGCTTATTGGGGCGGGGGAGACAGCGTGTCGGCCTTCGCCGCCGTCGATTCGGTGGTCCTGGGCGACGTGATGGGAACTGGAGAGATCGCCGGCCAATATTCCGCGCGCACCGGTTTCGATGTCTCCGCCGTCGACTGGTACCGGGCGCTGGCGCTCTTCCGGATCGCGGTGATCTGCCAGCAGATCTTCATCCGGTATCTCCGGGGCCAGACCTCCGACCAGCGATTCGCCGGCTTCGGCGGTCTCGTTCCGCCGATGGCCGAGGCTGCTCTCAGCATCGTCTGATCGCCGGAGTCCGCGGCAAGCACTCGGTTCAGTGTGGAGCAGCGATCACGCCTCGCAGGCGGTGGGGATCTCCACCGAGCAGATGTCCGATCCCGGACCACCGTCGCCGGTGTCGGCACCGTCTCCGCCGTCGAGCAGGTCGTCCCCGGCGTTTCCGGTCAGCCGATCGTCTCCGCCGGCACCGTTGATGACATCGGCTCCGCGGCCGGCGCGAATCACGTCATCGTCCTCTCCGCCGTCGGCGGTGTCGCTACCCGTTCCGCCTATCAGAGTGTCCTGTCCGAACCCTCCTGCGAGCTGATCGATGCCGCCTGCGCCGTTGAGCACGTCGGTACCGTCACCGCCGACGAGGAGGTCGCGGCCTCGTTGCCCGAGGATCACGTCGTCACCCAGGCCCCCATCGATGGCGTCATCCCCGGCCAGGCCGCAGACCACGTCGTCACCGGTTCCGGCGTCGATGACATCGGCCGCGACCGTCCCGACGATCACGTCGTCGCCGTCGGTCCCGGTGATGATCCCGTCGCCGTCGGGGTCGCCGACGATGGTGGCGGCCTCGCCGTTGCACGCCTGTGCTCCACCGCCAGCCGCAGCGTCGATCAGGGCCTGGTACGGGTTCACGATGACCCCATCCGGGTCGTGGAGCTCGAAATGGAGATGGGGGCTGACGTACTCGGCGTTGCCCGAGTCACCCACCCAGCCGATCAGCTGGCCGGCCTGGACATGGGTGCCGGGAAGGATGCCGGGGGCGATGCCCCACCCCAGGCCGTCATCGGTGCCCGGTGTGTCGTTGTTGAGGTGGATGTACCAACTCTCCCAGCCATCATCGTGGCGAATGGCGATCGTGCAGCATCGAGCCGGATCGACCGACTCGGGATCTGACGACCAGTTGACATACGACACCGTTCCGGCGGCGGCGGCAAGCACCGACACCATCTTGTCGGCCATGATGTCCGTGGCGTGGTGGAGCGGGTCGGGGTAGGCGCGGGGTGCCCAGAAGGTGTCGGTGAAGTGGTTGGGGCCGTCCACCGGGAAGGCCAGGGGGTAGGCGACCATCTCCCCGAATTCATGGACGACTGCGTCACCGTACGCGGTGGCCTGCTCCGCTTCCGCGCTCGGCGCGACGACCGCGGTCAGGACCGCCACAACGGCAGCGACTCGACGGAGCGTGACTATGCGCCGTGTTCTCATCATGATCAGACACACATCGGCATCGGGGAGGCGGGAACTTGAGTCCCACCGTAGGGCATCCAGGGATTAGTACGGCATCGGGGGACTAGCCCGGTCGGTGTCAGTTGATGCCGTGCAGCTCGGCCTTCGCCTCGCGAGTCATCAACCCCATCACCAGGTCGGCCGGTTTGCGGCTCTGGTACAGGACGAGGCCCACCATTGTCGCGATCGGCATCTCCACCCCGTGCCGACCCGCCAGGGCGAGCACCGCCTCGGTGCTCTTGACGCCTTCGGCCACCATCCGCATGTCGGCGACGATGCGATCGAGCGGCTGGCCCTCGCCGAGGGCCACCCCGACCCGGCGGTTGCGGCTCTGGTCGCTGAAGCAGGTGGCGATGAGGTCGCCCATCCCGGCAAGTCCGGCGAAGGTGAGCGGCTGGCCGCCGAGCGCGATCCCCAGACGGGTCAGCTCGGCGAGCGCCCGGGTGACCAGGGCGGCCTTGGAGTTGTCGCCAAACCCCAGGCCGTGGGCCATCCCGGCGGCGATGGCCATGGTGTTCTTGAGGGCGCCGGCTGCCTCGCACCCGACGACGTCCGGGTTGGTGTACACCCGGAAGGTCGGGTTCATCAGCAGGTGCTGCAGATCGGCGGCGGTCGGGGCGTCCCGCATGGCTATGACCGCGGCCGCCGGCTGGCCGAGGGCGATCTCCCGGGCCAGATTGGGCCCGGTCAGCACGCCGACGCGGGCCGGGTCGGCATCGAGCACCTCGACCACCACCTCGGTCATCCGCAGGAGCGTCCCCGTCTCGATGCCCTTGGTCAGGCTGACGATCGGCACCCCTGCCGGGACGTGCGGCCGCGTCTGTTCTATCACCGCCCGGAAGCCGTGGGACGGTACCGCCATGATCAGGACGTCGGCCGCCGCCACCGTTTCCTCGAGATCAGCGGTGGCGCGTAGCCCGGGGGGAAGGAGGACTCCGGGGAGGTAATCGTCGTTGGCACGGTTGGCGTTGATCGTCGCCGCGAGTGCCTCGCGCCGCGACCACAGCACCGTCTCCGCGGAGCCTGCCGTCATTGCCGCCACGGCGGTTCCCCACGATCCCGCCCCGATCACTCCGACCCGCATGACGGCCACCGTACCGAGCCGGGACGGGTCACGTCGACAATCCTTGACCCCGGCCCCCCGAGCGGCAAGCCTTCGAGGGTGCGGGACCGCGGTCAGCATCACACCTACGTCCTCGACACGTGTGTCCTGCTCGCCGATCCGGGCGCCTTGTTCCGTTTCGACGAGCACGACGTCGTCCTTCCCCTCGTCGTCATCGAGGAGCTCGATCGCAAGAAGACCCTCATGGATGAAGTGGGGGCCAACGCCCGGCGCACCATTCGGCTGCTCGAGGAGCGGGGGGCATCGGCCGACGGTGGCATGTCTCGCCCGGTGAGCCTGCCGTCGGGCGGGACGCTGCGGATCGAGATGAACAGCATCCACTCCTCGCACCTCCCTGAGGTGCTGGATCCGACGACGCCGGACCATCGGATTCTGTCGACCTGCCTCGAGCTGCACGCCGGCGGCATTCCGGCCGTCCTGGTGACCAAGGACGCCGCGTTGCGGATCAAGGGCGCCCAGCTGGGTGTGCCGGTGCAGGACTACCGCGCCGACGTCGTCGCCGTGGACGAGTCGTATTCGGGTGTCGCCGAGGTCACGGCGGACGCGGCCACCGTCGACCGCATCTACGCCGACGGGAAGGCGGTCCTGGAGGCGGAGGGGCTGCTGGTCAACCAGTTCGTCATCGTCAAGGGCCCCGCCTCCCAGTCGGCGCTCACCCAGGTGATCGAGGTCTCGCCTCGGACGACCGTTGTGCGCGTGCCGGGGTCCCGCCGGGTCTTCGGCATCGAGAGCAAGAACCTTCGCCAGGCGTTCGCCCTCGATCTGCTCCTCAACCCGGAGATCCCGGCGGTGTCGATCATGGGCGCTCCCGGGACGGGCAAGACCTTCCTCGCCCTCGCCGCCGCCTTGGAGCAGGTGCTCGAGGCGGGGCGGTACCGCAAGGTGTCGGTGTACCGCCCGCTGATCGCGGTGGGCCGCCAGGACCTGGGGTACCTTCCCGGCGACCTCGACGAGAAGCTCGCTCCGTGGATGGCGGCGATCCACGACAACCTGTACGCGTTGTTCTCCGAAGCGGGACCGGCTGCGGCCCGCGATGCTCTCGACGAACTAATGGAACGCGACGCCCTCGAGCTGGCCGCCATCACCTACCTGAGAGGACGGTCGATCACCGGCGAGTTCGTCATCATCGACGAGGCGCAGAACCTGGAGCTGTCGACCCTGAAGGTGATCCTCACTCGGATCGGGCCGGACGCCAAGGTGGTGTTCTGCGGGGACTTCACCCAGATCGACAACCCGTACGTATCGCCCTTCGGTGGAGCGGCGGCGATGATCGAGAAGATGAAGGGCCACCCGCTCTTCGGCCACGTCACCCTGGAACGCACCGTGCGCAGCCCTCTCGCCGAGCTGGCCACGGCGGTGCTCTGAGAGATCCCTCCGGTGTGAGCGCCGTCCCTGAGGGCACTGCGATGTCGCTCGCGGCCTCTCGGAGCACCAGCCGCTCCGGCCGGAACGCCTGCTCTGAGACGAATGCCGTCGTCTACTCCCGCGATGAGATCTGTTGGATCGCCCAGGAGTTGCCGTCGGGATCGTCGAAGAAGAGGAACCCCGCGTAGTCGAGTGAGTCCTCGGCGCGGGCGGGCCGCGGGATGCCGCCGTCGAACACCTGCACGTTGCTGACCTTGACGCCGCGGTCCACCAGTTCGGCGCGGGCGGCGTGGACGTCGCGAACCACCAGCTGCAGGCCCTTGAGGGAGCCCGGCGCCATGAGCGGCATGCCCTCGCTCAGCACGATGGAGCATCCCGACCCGCGAGGGGTGAGCTGGACGAAGCGGACCGTGTCACTGACGTGGACGTCGCTGTCCACGACGAAGCCGACCTGATCGGCGTAGAACGCCTTGGCCCGATCGACGTCCGAGACGGGTACCACGATGACCTCGAGTGTCCAGTTCATGACCCTCCCGTGCCGGCGGGATGCGAGAACCGCCGGTGGCGCCCGATGTTGGCACGACACGGCGTCGAACGCCCCAGTGGTTCGCCGCCGCCAGGCGTACGCTGCGGCCATGGCCGCAGAGCTCGTGTACGTACCGGTGGGTGAGGATCGGTTGGTGGCGCAGGTGGTGGCCGAGGCGTGCCGGGCCGAGGGAATCCACGTCGAACTGCTCACCGCCGACAACCTCGGGGTCGATCCCATCTTCGGCAGGATTCAGGGGCATCGCCTGCTCGTTGCCGCCGACGACCTCGAGCGGGTCAAGGCGATTCTTCAGAGGGGGCGGTCCGAGGCCTCGTGATTCCCGCCGCGGGCCCTCTCCGCTGGCATTCGTTGACGGCCACCCGGTTGCTACCGTCGGCGTGTGAGTGACCGCGGCGCCTACCCGGGGGCGACGCCGGAACGCCGGAGCGTCGCCCGACGCACGGCCAGGGCCGCGCTACGCCGGGTTGACGCCATGTTCAGCCGGAACGGTCCCGCCTTTCGCCAGTTGGCGGTGTCGTGGGCAGCGAACGTCGGCGGCGACACCCTGGTGACGGTGGCGCTGGCCGGCACGCTCTTCTTCTCCGTCCCTTCGTCGGAGGCGCGCGGGAACGTGGCGCTCTACCTCGGTCTCACCCTCGCGCCCTTCACCATCGTCGCGCCGGTGCTCGGCGGGGTGTTCGCCCGTTTCCGCGGCGTGTATCGGGCAGTGCTCACCCTGTCATCGGCGCTGCGGGCGATCCTGGCCGTGGTGATGATGCTCGGGCTCACCACCTTGTGGCTGTACCCACTCGCATTTGCCATGCTGGTCTTCTCCCGCCTCTTCGGCATCGCCAAGTCGAGCCTGCTGCCGGTGGCGCTCCCGCAGCCGGTGGCGCTTGTGGCGGCGAATGCCTTCCTGGCGCGTATCGGGATCCTGGCCGGTGCGGTGGTGCTCCCCCTGGGGGTGGCTGCCGAGCGGATCGACCCGGCGGTGGCCCTGGCTCTCGCCGCAGGCTTCTTCGCAGTGTCGACCGTCAAGAGCGTTGGCCTCCCCAATCCGAGGCGCGTCGGCGAGGTGGAGAACAGCCGGGCCGCCAGGCACTCCGCGGCGCCACGGCGGCTCCGCCTCTCCCGGCTGGCGACCGCCGGGGCGCGCCTGCTCAACGGGTTTCTCCTCCTTCTGCTGGCCTTCGAGTTCCGTGACGCCAACGCCGGCGCCCTGGACTTCGGGGCGCTCATCGCCGCCGGGGGTCTCGGCTACGGCCTGGCATCGCTGGTGAGCCCGATGTTGGAGCGGCTGCTGCGGGAGGAGCCGATGGTGGTGGCGGCCCTGGCCCTCGAGGCAGCGGCCGCCTTCATCGCCGGCCAGTTCTTCGGCCTCGCCGCGGCGACGGCGCTGGCCGCCGCCGCTGGCCTGGCCTGGGGGACGGCGAAGTTCGCCTTCGATGGGCTGCTCCAATCGACCGTGCCCGCCGATCGGCGGGGGAGCGCCTTCACCCGATCCGAGACCCTGTTTCAGCTCGCCTGGGTGATCGGGGCGATCATCCCGGTGACCATCAGCATCCCCGCCGAGGTCGGCCTGGCCGTCGCCGGCGTGGCCGCCCTGGCGGCGCAGACGGTGTTTGTGGCAGGGCTGCTCGTCGAGCGCGGACGGTCCTGACCGTCAGGACGACGTCAGGCGGCGGCCGGCTCGTCGCTCGGCCCGTCGACCGTAACGGTGATGCCCTTGAGGAGGGCGCCCATCGCGGCGGCGGCGGTGATGCGCGGGGCGATGATCACCCCGGCGGCGGCCGCGGCGGCGGCATGGAGCAGCTTGGCCCTGACCAGGGCATGCCCGTCGGCGGTCCGGATGGTGACGGTCCGCTCGGAGGCGGAAGCGAAGAGCTCGGAGAAGGTTTCGTTCATTGCCGGAGAGCGTAACGCACCAGCGGCGTGCGTTTTGGCTCGGGGATGGTGGTGTTCAGCAATTGGCAATTCGCAATTAGACAGACTCCGAGCACCGAAACCGTGCAGTACCTGTCTTGCGGGCAGCGGGTAGCGGACGGCGGATGACGGGTGAAGGGTGAAGGGTGACGGGTGACGGACGGCGGGTGACGGGTGGCCGGCGACGGGCGACGGCCTACGCCACCGCGATCAGTGCCACCGCCCCGGCGGCCAGCATCATCCCGATCCCCTGCACCAGGTGTACCCGTTCTCCAAGCACGACGCGGGCGAGAGCCACCGTCGACGCCGGGTAGAGCGACGCGATGACGGCCACCAGGTAGAGCAACTCCATCCGGACGGCGAGGAGGAACAGCACGTTCGCGCCGGTGTCGAGCACACCGGCCCACACCACGAAGGCCCATGCCGGGCGCGGCGCCACCACCGGCCGGCGGGCGGTGAGCGC
>JAZDHM010000100.1:0-45946 GCA_043805935.1 Actinomycetota bacterium | reverse complement strand
AAGATCACCGCGTTGGTGGCCTCGGCGAGCAGGACGTCGTTCTCGTTGATGCCGCCGACGGCGGCGTGAGCGATGGTGATCCTGCCGCCCTCGCGCCCGATCTTGCCGACCGCCTCGCGGATCGCCTCAAGGGAGCCGTGGGCGTCCGCCTTGACGATGAGCACGAGCTCGGCGTCGTCGGCGGTGCGCAGATCCTCGAGCAGCTGGGAGAGCCGCTGGGCCGCGGTGGGCACCGTCAGTTCCTCATTGCGGAGCGCGGAGACCCGGTCGGTCGCCATCGTCCGCGCGGCTCGGTCGTCCTCGACGACCTCGAAGTAGTCGCCTGCCTGGGGGATCTCGTCCCAACCCATCACCAGGACCGGGGTGCTCGGCGGCGCCTCGGCCACCTGGTTCCCGGTGTAGTCGAACATCGCCCGGACCCGGCCGGCGACGCTGCCGGCCACGATGGCGTCGCCCCTGCGGAGGGTGCCCCGCTGGACGATCAGCGTGGCGACCGGGCCGCGGCCTTTCTCCAGCTGCCCCTCGATCACCGTGCCGGAGGCCGCCACACCGGGGTTGGCGGAGAACTCCTCCAGTTCGGCGATCAGGTCGATGTACTCGAGCAACTGGTCGATCCCCTGGCCGGTCAGCGCTGACACCTCGGCACTCACGACGTCGCCGCCGAGCTGTTCCACCAGGATCCCGTGCTCGGTCAGCTGGCCGCGCACCATGGCCGGGTTTGCGCCGGGCAGGTCGACCTTGTTGATCGCCACGACGATCGGGACCTTGGCCGCCTTGGCGTGGCTGATCGCCTCGACCGTCTGGGGCATGACCCCGTCGTCGCCGGCGACGACCAGCACGACGATGTCCGTCACCTCGGCGCCCCGGGCTCGCAGGGTGGTGAAGGCCTCGTGTCCGGGGGTGTCGATGAACGTGATCTTCTTGTCACCCACGCGCGCCTGATACGCGCCGATGTGCTGCGTGATGCCCCCCGCCTCCCCCGCTACGACGTTGGCGTGGCGGATCTTGTCGAGCAGCTGGGTCTTGCCGTGATCGACGTGCCCCATCACGGTGACCACCGGGGGTCGTGGCTGGAGATCGCCGGGGGCATCGTGATGATCCCTCTTCGGTCGGACCAGCGGCGCCACCTCCGCCACGATCGGCTGCTCAGCAGCCTCGACGGTCACGTCGTACCCGAGAGCGTCGCCGATCGTCGCCAGTAGTTCAACGGGGATCGGCTGCGTGGCACCGGCCATCTTGCCGCGCGTGATCAGCTCGCGGACGACGATCCCGATCGGCCTCCGGGTGAGCTCGGAGAACTCGGACACGGTGATCCCCGCTGCAACGGTGATCGGGCGCTTGGGCTGGGGGCCCTCGGTGCCCGGCAGCCGCCCCTTGCGCTTGCCCGCCTTGGCGGCGTGCTTGGGGCGCTCCCCCTCCTCGTCGTCTTCATCCTCCTCGAGCTCCTCGTCGGCCTCCAGGAGATCGGATGGTGCGTCGACGATGGGCGCGGCGGCCCCCGCGACCGCCTTGGCGGCGGCGGCTGCGGTCTCCTCCTCGTAGGAGAGGCGGACCAGGGCGGCGTCGTCGTCGGAGATCCCGGAGGAGGCGGTCTTGGCGTCGACGCCGAGCTCGTGAACGCGCGCCAGGACGTCCTTGGATTCCTTCCCAAGGTCTCGGGCGAGTTCGTAGACGCGCATCGTCAGCCTCCGTGGACGGCCTTCATTGTGCCACGCACGCGGTCAGGCCCCGGGCGACGGCTCCTCACCGGCGGTCGGGGCACCGTCGCCCGCAGCCTCGGCGGCTCCCGGATCGGGCGTGACCCCCTCCGGCCCGGCGGCCGCGGACGGCTCGGCGGCCCCGGACGGCTCAGCGGACCCGGACGGCCCAGCGGCCCCGGACGGCCCAGCGGCCTCGGTCGGCCCGCCGGCCTGCTCGGTCTCCGACCGGATGTCGATCCGATAGCCACTGAGGCGGGCGGCCAGCCTGGCGTTCTGCCCCTCCTTGCCGATGGCGAGGGAGAGCTGGTGGTCGGGCACGATCACCACCGCCTCCATCGTCGTGTCGTCGAGGATCACCTGCCGCACCTTGGCAGGGCTCAGGGCCTCGGCGATGAACTGGCGGATGTCGTCGCGCCACTCGACGATGTCCACCTTCTCGCCCCGCAACTCGTTGACCACCTGGCGGACCCTCGACCCGCGGCTGCCGACGCACGCTCCGACCGGATCGACGTTCGGGTCGTTGGATCGAACGGCGATCTTGGTGCGATGGCCGGCGTCGCGGGCGATCGCCCTGATCTCGACGATGCCCTCGATCAGCTCCGGGACTTCGAGCTCGAACAGCCTGCGGATGAAGTCCGGGTGGCTGCGGCTCACCACGATCTGCGGTCCCTTGGTCTCGCTGCGCACCTCGAGAATGAGCGCCTTGACCCGCGCCCCCCGTTCGAGCCGCTCGTAGGCGATCCGCTCCCCCGCCGGCATCACCGCCTCGGCGTTGCCGAGGTCGAGGATGACGACGCGGTGGTCGGATTGCTGCACGATGCCGGTGACGAGATCGCCCTCGCGGCCTTCGTAGCTGTCGAACACCTGGGCGCGCTTGGCGTCGCGCAGCCGCTGCAGGATCACCTGCTTGGCGGTCTGCGCCCCGATGCGGCCGAAGTCTCCGGGCGTGTCCTCCCACTCGCGCACGACGTTGCCGTCGTCGTCGAGTTCCTGGCCGTAGACCTTGATCTCGCCCGTGTCCTGGTCGATGGTCACCCTGGCTTCCTCGGCGGCGCCGGGGCTCCGCTTGTACGCCGACACGAGGGCGTTGGCGAGGGCGTCGAGGATCATCGCCTTGGGAACGCCTTTCTCGCGTTCGAGCAGGTCGAGCTCCTCCATGAAGGATTCGTTCATCGGGCGACCCGCTTCCCGGGCTTGGCCGGCTTCTCCCAGCGGAAGACCGTGCGCGCCTGGGCAACTTCGGCAAGCGGGATCGTGCGGTCACGGCCGTCGACCAGCACGCCGAGCTCGCCCTCGGTGGCCTCGGTGAGCACGCCGCGATGGGTCCGCTCCCCGTCGACGGCTACGCGTGTCTTCACCAGCACCTCCCGCCCCACCGACTTGCGGAAATGCGCCGGACGGCTCAGGGAGCGCTCCAGGCCGGGCGAAGAGACTTCCAGGGTGTAGGGGCCATCGAGGTCGTCGGCTTCGTCGAGGAGGCGGGAGATCCCCTTGGCAAGATCGGCGATCCGATCCACGCCCAAGCCCCCGGGCGAGTCCACGGTGACGCGCAGCATCCTCCCGGCGCCGCCGCCGAGCACGACGAGGTCGTCGAGTTCGACGCCCTCCGCCTCGAGATACGGCCCCAGGAGGTCCCAGAGCCGTTCGTCGCCACCCATTCGGCACTCCTCATGAAAAGAAGTGGGCGGGGCGCCCACTTCAAAGCGTCCACTGAATTGACGAGCAAGTATATCGCCGCCCGCGGTCTCTCTGGCGGAGGGCTCCGAGGGTCCAACGGCCCTGCGGCGGGTCCATCCCGCGGCGGCCGGGCTCAGCGACGCTCCGCCGCCACCCGCTCCGCCACCCGGGCGACGACCTCGGCGAGGGGAACCGGTTCGGTAGACCCGTCCGCCCGGCGGGTGACCTCCGCCGTCCCCGCGACCGCCCCCTTGGGCCCCACGGTCACCCGGTAGGGGATGCCGATCAGCTCGGCGTCGGCGAACTTGACGCCGGGGCGCTCGTCACGGTCATCGATGATCGTGTCGACTCCGAGGGCGCGCAGGCCCTCGTAGATCCGGTCGGCCGCGGCCACGGTGGTCTGGTCGTCCATTTTGACGACCGTGACCACGACCTCGTACGGGGCGACCGTCACCGGCCAGATGATCCCCTTGTCGTCATGGTGGGACTCGACGATCGCGGCCACGTTGCGGCCGACGCCGATCCCGTATGAGCCCATCCAGATCGTCTGCTCCCCGCCCGTCTCGTCGGTCACCGTCGCCCCGAGCGCCTCGGCGTATTTCGTCCCGAGTTTGAAGATGTGGCCGACCTCGATCGACCGCCGAACCTCGACGGCCTGGCCGCACTGGACGCACGGGTCGCCGGCGCGGACCACACGCACCTCGATCCACTCGACTCCGGAGAGGTCCCGGCCGACGTCCACGCCGCGGATGTGGCGATCGTCCTGATTGGCACCGGTGACCATGTTCGCCCGCCCCCGCAGCGCTGGGTCGGCGATGATGCGTGGCCCGCGCACCCCCACGGCGCCCAGGCTCCCGGGATGTGCCCCGAGGGCGGCCACGATCTCTTCGTCGTGAGCGGGGCGGATGTCGAAGGTGCCCAGAGCATCGACCAGCTTCTGCTCCATCAACTCGTGGTCGCCGCGAAGCAGGATGAGGGTGAGCCCACCGCCCACCACGTAAGCGAGGGTCTTGATCTGCCGTTCGGGAGCGGCGAACCGGAACGCCTCGGCGAGTGCGGCGATCGTGCGGATGCCCTGGGTGTCGAACGCCTCCGGTGCCCCCGGCCACGGCTCGTCGGTGACCGGCGCCACGGCCGAGATGGCACGCTCGGTATTGGCGGCGTAGCCGCAATGCGGGCACACGACGATGTCGTCCTCGCCTGCGGGACTCTCCACCATGAACTCCACCGACTCCTTGCCACCCATCGTCCCCGAGGAAGCATGGACCGGGATGGCCTCCATGCCGAGACGGCGGAATATCTCCGCGTAGGCGCGGCGGTGCGCTTCGAACTGGATGTCGAGGCCGGCGGGGTCGACGTCGAAAGAGTACGAGTCCTTCATGGTGAATTCCCGCACCCGCAGCAGACCGCCCTTCGGCCGGGGCTCGTCACGGAACTTGGTCTGCAGGTGGTACCAGAGCTGGGGCAACTGGCGATACGACGACAGCTCGGTGGCGAGGAGCGTGAAGATCTCCTCATGGGTCATCGCCAGAAGGAGGTCGGCTTCCTTGCGATCCTTGAACTTGACCAGGATCCCCTCGACGTCGTCCCAGCGCCCGGTTTGCTTCCACACCTCCGCGGGGTGGACCACCGGAAGCAGCATCTCCTGGCCTCCGATGCGGTCCATCTCCTGGCGAATGATGGCTTCGACCTTGTCCACCACCCGCTTGCCGAGCGGGAGCAGGGACCACGAACCCGCCATGAGGCGCCGGACGAACCCGCCTCGGACCAGCAACCGGTGGTTGGCCGCCTCGGCGTCGGCAGGGTCTTCGCGCAATGTGGGGATGTAGGCCCGGGACCAGCGCATGAGGGAGCGGAGGTTAGTGATGCACAGAGCCGGCACCGTGCCCGCTAGCGTGACCCGCCGTCAGGAAGGGCGGGTTCGGCGTGCAGGCACGATGACGCGCAGACAGCCGCCGCGACGGCCACGCGATACGCAACGCCTGCGGGTGTACCGGGCCCACTGGGCACTCGACGACCACCTGCGCGCCCGGCGGATGGGCTCGATCGAGGAGGTCCGGGAGTTCGTCGACACCGTCGTGGGCTCGCGCTGGTGGCGGTCCCACGTCGGCGCCGCCCGGAGGATTCGCGTCGGCGACGGACGCGGCCGGCGCAGCGCCGGGAGCATCGGAGGAGAGATCCGGGTTCCACGCTCCTCCCGCACCATCCCGACGATCCTTCACGAGCTGGCCCACGAGTGGATCCGGGACCCGGCGACCGCGGTGCACGGGCCCGAGTACGCCGGCGCCTTCCTCGAACTGGTCGAGGAGTTCATTGGCGCCGATGCCGCCACCGTGCTTCGCGGGGCGTATCACCAGCAGCGGGTCCACTGGCTGGAGGGCTGACCGGCACGGCCGGCGACCGTCGGGGCATCGGTCCTCCCCCACCCACCTCATCACCGTATTCCCGACTAAGGCAGTCGACTCCATGGTGATACGCTCGGCGTCGGACCCCCGAGGAGGTGCCCGTGTGGATCACGAGGAAGACCGACTACGCCACCCGCGCCGTCCTGACCTTGGCACTCGCCGGCGAGGAGACCCTCCTCAAGCTCGATGAGATCGCCGAACGCGCCGCCATCCCCCGGCCCTTCCTCGAGCAGATCATGACCCAGCTGCGCGGCGACGGGATCGTCCGATCCGAGCGCGGCCCGTCCGGCGGGTACCGGCTCAACCACCCCCCTGGCCAGATCACCCTGGAACGCATCGTCCGCCTGTTCCAGGGCCCGCTGGCGCCGATCGCCTGCGCCACCAGGACCAACCCCGAGGCCTGCCCGATGGGGGTCGGGTGCGCGCTACGGGAGACCTGGGAGACGGTGCGCGAAGCGACGATCGAGATCCTCCACGCCACCGACTTCGCCACGCTTGCGGCCCGCTCCGGGGGCCGTTGGGTCAGCGCGGTCGGCTGAACGAGGGGCTACTCCCCGCGCGCCACCCGCGCCACTCGCTCTCTCGTTTCCGCCACCCGATTGGGGTCTCCCTGCAGGGCTACCAGGGCGGCGGCGGTCTCCTCGGCGAGTCGTTCGGCCACGCCGTCGGCGGCAGCGAGCCGGGCGTCGATCCCCTCAGCGGCCAGCCGGCGGGCCTCGTCGACGAGGGCGTCGACCATCTCGGCCTCGGGCACCACCCGGACCACGCTGCCCTTGATGAACAGGTGCCCCCTGCCCCGGCCGGCGGCGATACCGATGTCCGCCTCCCGGGCTTCCCCGGGCCCGTTGACCACGCACCCCATCACCGCCACCTGGATCGGTAGTCGTTCGGCCTCGAGGCGCCGCTGAGCCTCCTCGGCCACTGCGACGACGTCTATCTCGGCCCGGCCGCAGGAGGGGCAGGCGATGAGATCGAGCCCGGCCCGCTCGCGCAGACCCAACTGTTCGAGAAGACGCCGGCCCGCCTCCGCCTCCTCCACCGGGTCGGCGGTCAACGAGAACCGGATGGTGTCGCCGATCCCCTCCATCAACAGCGTGGCGATCCCCGCCACCGACTTGATCAGGCCCGAAGGCGGCGGGCCGGCCTCGGTCACGCCCAGATGCAGGGGGTAGGGCACCCGTGACGCCAGCCGACGGTAGGACTCGATCATCGACGGCACGTGGCTGTGCTTCACCGACACCTTGATGTCGTTGAACTCGACCTCTTCGAGGTATCGGATCTCCTTCAGCGCCGACTCGACCAGCGCTTCGGGCACCGGACCACCGTGGCGGTCGAGGATGTCCCTGTCGAGGGATCCGGCGTTGACCCCGACCCGGATCGACACCCCCCGTTCGGCGGCCGCCCTGGCCACCGTCTTGACGTGGCCGGGATCGCGGATGTTCCCCGGGTTGAGCCGCAGTCCGTGGACGCCTGCTTCGAGGGCGCCGAGCGCCAGGCGGTACTGGAAGTGGATGTCGGCGATGATCGGCACCGGGGAGCGGGGCACGATCTCGGCGAGGCCCTGGGCGGCGGCCACGTCGTTGCAGGTGATCCGGACGATGTCGGCCCCGGCACCCTTGAGGGCGTAAACCTGGGCCAGGGTGGCGTCGACGTCCGCCGTCTTGGTCGTGGTCATCGACTGCACGCTGACCGGGGCGCCGCCCCCCACGGGCACCGAGCCCACCATGAGACCGCGCGACGTCCGGCGTGCGATCATCTCAGGCTGAGCGGCTCGGCGATGTCGAGATATATGGCGAGCAGGCCGAGCAGCACCATGAACAGCACGACCGCTGCGGCGACCGGGGCGAGCTTGCGGACGTCGGCCTGCCGGCCCCGGATCTTCTCGTACAGGGCGACCGCGAAGTGGCCTCCGTCGAAGGGGTACACCGGGATCACGTTGAAGATCGCCACGAAGACGTTGACCAGCGCCACCAGCTCGAGGGTGAAGGAGATTCCGAGGTCCGCGGTCTCGGCCCCGATGCGGATGAGCCCGATCGGGCTGGCGGGACGATCATCCGAGATGCGGTCGGTGTTGCCGGTCACCGTTGCGACCACGAGATCGCCGAATCCCGAGACCATCCTCCACAACCCGGTGACCGACCCGGTGGTGGCGCCGCCGACCTCGCTCCCCGCCCGCCCCAGGCCGGTGATCGGGCCGACCCGCTCGGTGCGCCGCTGCGAGGTGACGCCCAGGTATCCACGCTCGCCACCCTCCCCGTCGGGCACGGTGGCGAGGGTGACCGAGACGGTCATCGCCGCGCCGGCTCGCTCCAGGACGAGATCGACGGTCTCGCCCGGGCGCGCCGAGATGGCGTCGACCAGGTGTGCCCAACTGTCGGCGGCGACACCGTCGATCGAGAGCACCGTGTCGCCGACGGCGATCCCCGCCAGCGCCGCGGGGGTGGGCGTGCCGTCGTCGAAGGTCGCCTGGACGTCGGACACGGTGGTGGTCGCCACGCTGGTGCCGACGAGGCTTGCCACGGCGAAGAACAGGACGAACGCGATCACGAAGTGGCTGGCCACACCGGCGAGCACGACCACCGACTTCTGCCAGAACGGCTTCTCACGGTAGGTGCGCCCGACGTCGGCGGGGTCGACCTCCTCGTACGGATTCATCCCGACGATGCGCACGTACCCGCCGAGCGGTATCGCCTTCACCCCGTACTCGGTCTCGCCACGCCGCGTCGACCACAGCTTCGGTCCGAACCCAAAGAAGAACTCGGTGGCCTTCATCCCGACGGCTTTGGCGGCGATGAAGTGGCCGCCCTCGTGGACCATCACCATCGCGATGATCCCGATGAGGACGATGATGCCGCCGGTCACGCCGTGTGTCTCCGTGGGGGGATCCGCACGCTACCGGCCCATCGCCCTCAACACGCACCCCCGAGGTGGCCGGCCGCCAGCGCCCTGGCCTCCCGATCGACGGCCATGACGTCCTCGATCGAATCGACCGAGTGCACCCCCATCTGCCCGAGGGTCTGCTCGATGACGACCGGGATCGACGCGAACCCGATGCGCCGTTCCAGGAAGGCCCTCACCGCGATCTCGTCGGCGGCATTGAGCACCGCCGGGGCGGATCCCCCGGCTCGGCCGGCCTCGTACCCGAGCCGAAGACAGGGGAAGGCGGCGCGGTCGGGCTCATGGAAGGTGAGGGTGGTGCCGGCGAAGGGGAAGGGGGCGGCCATCCCGGGTCGGCGGCCGGGATGGGTGAGGGCGTACTGGATCGGGACCCGCATGTCCGGCTCACCGAGGTGCGCCTTGAGGGAGCCGTCGGCGAATTCCACGATGCCGTGCACGATGCTCTGCGGGTGCACCACGACGTCGATGGCGTCGTACCCGAAGCCGAACAGGTGATGTGCCTCGATCACCTCGAACGCCTTGTTCAAGAGCGTCGCCGAGTCGATGGTGATTCGCCGGCCCATCTTCCAGGTGGGATGGGCCAGCGCCTGTTCGACGGTGACCGTCTCGAGGCGGTCCGCCGGCATGCCGAAGAAGGGGCCGCCCGACGCGGTGAGAATCAGCCGGCGAACCGAGACCGGATCCTCCCCCAGCAGGCATTGGAGGAGGGCGCTGTGCTCGGAGTCGATCGGGATCAACTCCCCGCCACCACGCTCGAGGGCGGCGGCGACGATCTCGCCGCCCGCCACGAGGCTCTCCTTGTTGGCCAGGCCGAGGCGATTGGCCGCCTCGAGTGCGGCCACCGACGCGGGCAAGCCCTCCGACCCGACGATGCCGTTGATGACGGTGACCCCCGCCATGGCGGCGAGCGCCACGACGGCCTCCGGGCCGAACGACACCTTGGTCCCGAGCGCCGTGGAGCAACGCTCTCGTTCGTCGCTGGTCGGGGCAGCCACCGCGACGTAGGCATCGGGCAAGGCGGAGGCGATGGCCAGGAGTTCGGCCGAGCCCCGGCGGGCCGAGATGGCCCGCACCTCGACTCCGAGGTGCTTGGCGACTTCGAGCGCCTGGCGGCCGATCGACCCGGTCGCCCCGAGGACGACGACCGGCCTCACCCGAGCAGGCCGATGGTTTGGAACAACACCCAGGTGGCGGGGAGCACGAACAAGAAGGCGTCGACCCGGTCGAGGATCCCGCCGTGTCCGGGCAAGACGGCGCCCATGTCCTTGACACCGAGGCTGCGCTTGATCATCGACTCGGCGAGGTCGCCGATGGGGGCGGCGACACAGATCACGAGGCCCAGGGCGGTCCCCGAGCGGAGGTCGAACGGCTCAAGCATGTAGCCGACCGCGGCCGCGGCCGCCATGCAGACCACGATCCCCCCAATGAGGCCCTCGACCGACTTGTTCGGCGAGATGATCGGCGCGAGAGCGCGCCGGCCCCACGTGCGGCCCACCGAATACGCTCCGATGTCCATCGCCGCCGTCACGACCACGACCGAGAGCACGAGCACGCGGTATCGCTCGACGCGCAGGATCGGCACCACGAAGGCCGCAGTCCCGATCACCCACGCCACGCCCAGCACGGTGAGGCCCCCGTTGGCGAGGGCGTCTCGCCTCAGCGGTGCGAACGCGTACACGAAGAACACGACCACGGCCGTGAGGCCAATCGCCACCGGAATCGCGATCGGGCCGTGGAACCAGGTCGCGACGAGCATCCCGATCCCGCCCAGGTATCCGAACAGGGCGAGCGGCCTGAACCCCCGGCGACGCAAGGTCCCGTAGAACTCGCCCAGCCCCAGCACGACGAGCAAGCCGATGAACGCGGCAGTCGCCACGCCGCCGACCCACACCGAACCCACCAGGAACCCGACGAGCACGATCCCGGTGAGAACCCGGGTCCCGAGCTCCGAGCGCGTCGCCGCTTCGTAGACGTCCTCTTCATCACCCAGATCGGCGACGTCGTCGAATCCCACCACACCGGTCCCGACGCCGGGCATGGCGGCGCTCACCGCTTGCCACTCGGTGTCCTCGTCGACCGCGCGAGAGAGCTCCTCGGCGAAGCCGCGATGCTCGGTGGTCGCCGCGATGCTGAACTGCTGCTCCCCGACGTCATCGACCGACGGGTACCCGACGGGCAGCTCGACCGTCGAGTCGTCGTACTCGCCCCCGAGATCGATTGGGCCGGTGACCCATTCTTCGTCTTCGCCGCCAGGGGTGGCCGGTCGGTCCGGAACGAACCCGCCTCCGTCGCCGCGAGACGGGACCCTCCCCGGGACCGGCGGGCGGAACAGCGCGTCGTCCGTTGGCCGGGTGGGTCGGCCATCGGAGGCGGACCCATCGGGCGCGTCCAAGGTGTCGAAGCCGTATCCGTGGTCGAAGGCGACTGGGGAGTACTCCTCCGAGTCCAGGGCGGCCGGGACCGGTTCGGGAATCGCCGGCGACGGCGGTTCGGTCATCCGTCGCTCATCGGCCGCCCGGGGCCGCACCGGACCGGGCTCGTCACCCGCGCCGCCCCGACCGGCTCCAGCAGGGACCTCCCAGGCCCCCGGCTCGATGGGCGCCGGTCCGGGGCCGGGCTCGGGCCACTCGGTCTCGGGGAGGTCCTCGGGCGGCGGGACCACGGTGTCCTCGTCGACCCGGGCGAACCATGCCTCGGGAACGATGGGGATGTCTCCCGACCAGTCCGCGGGCTCCTCGACCACCTCCTCGTCCTCGGGTGCTCGGTTGCGCCGGAACGGCCAGATCCCCCGTCGGCGCGGCGGCTCGGCCTGTGCAGCCAGGTCGGTCTCCATGGGCCGGGGGGCCACCTCCCCCGCCGACGGTGGCGCCGAGCCGGATCCGGCGAAGGTCTCCCAGTCTCCGAGGTCCTCGGCGTGGATGTCGCGCAGTGCCTCGAATGCCTCCTTGCCGGCGACGCCGTACTCGCTGGCCGCGGCGGCGATCTCCGGGACGGGGTCGAGCGGAGCCAGATGCGGCGGCTCAGCGTCAGAGAGCGTGTCGCGGGCCTCGACCGCCGCGAACGGCACGACCTCGACGTCGTCCTCGTCGAGGGCGCCAAGCGCCCTCAGGGCCACCTCGACGTCGTCGGGCGCCACGCGTTCCGCGGCGTCCTCCGCCGCTTCGAGGAGCGTCTCGTCGACCGCGTCTCCTTCAAACCCCCCGACCATGGCGGGAGCACCGGCGGTGGTGTCGCCGACCCAGGACGGGAGTTCCACGGTGAGCGTCGGATCGGTGTGTTCTTCGGGCGGCAGGTCGGTCAGCCACGCCGGCAGGGGCGCCTCCTCGGGCTCCGCCGCCGCGGCGCCCACCACCTCGACCTCCGACCGCTCGGCACCGTACACGGTGGCGGGGATGTCGTCCCACTCGCCGTCTCCGGCGCCAGGCGGACCGGCCGCCTCATGGGCGGACTCGGCGCTCTCGACGCCAGCATCGGGGACGTCCTTGGCCTTCCGGTGGAACCAGCCGCGGCGTTGCCTCTTGGAACGCTCGGAGTCGGGTGCCGACGCGACCTCCCCGGCGACGGATTCATCGCTCCATTCGGGATGCCAGGGATCACCCGGGTGTGGGTGGAACCCCTCCTCGTCTCCGCTGTCGCTCACGCGGCCTCCTCCGGAGATCACACTTCCAGCAGCTCGGCCTCTTTGTGCTGGAGGAGCTCATCGACTCTCTTGATGAACCGGTCCGTCATCTCCTGGAGGCTGGCTTCGCCGCGGCGGACGTCGTCCTCGGAGACCTCCCCCTCCAGCGCCTCCATATCGCTCTTGCTGTGACGACGGACGTTGCGCACCGCCACCCGTCCCTCCTCGGCCTGGTGGTGGACGAGCTTGATGAGCTCGCGCCGCCGCTCTTCGGTGAGCGGTGGGAACGCCAAGCGGATCACCGTCCCGTCGTTGGCCGGGTTCACGCCCAGAGAGGACATCTGGATCGCCCGCTCGATCGTGGTGAGGGAGGACCGGTCGTAGGGCTGGATCACCAGCAGCTGCGGCTCGGGGACCGACACCGAAGCCAGTTGCTGGAGCGGGGTCGGTGCTCCGTAATAGTCGACCATCACCCGGTGGAGAACCGAGGCATTGGCGCGGCCGGTGCGAACGGTGGCGAACTCGCCCTGGAGATGCTCCACGGCGTGCCGCATCTTCGCCTCGGCCTCGCCGAGCAGCTCATCGATCACGCTGCACCTCCCGTCAGCGCACCAGGGTCCCGACCGGTTCGCCGCGGATGGCACGGGCGACGTTGCCCGGAACGGTGATGTTGAAGACCCGGATCGGCAGGTCGTTGTCCATGCACATCGTAATGGCGGTGTTGTCCATCACCCGAAGACCGCGCTCGAGCACCTCCATGTAGGTGATCTCATGAATCAGGGTGGCATCCGGGTGGGTTTCGGGGTCGGCGTCGTACACCCCGTCGACGCGCGTGCCCTTGAGCACCGCGTCGGCGCCGATCTCCGCGGCGCGCAGCGCCACCGTGGTGTCGGTGGTGAAGTACGGATTGCCGGTCCCGCCGGCGAACACCACCGCCCTCCCCTTCTCCAGGTGCCGGATCGCCCGGAGCCGAATGTACGGCTCCGCGACCTGGGCAATCGTGATGGCGGTCTGCACCCTTGTGGGCACCCCGGCCGTCTCCAGCGCGTCACGCAACGCCAGGGCGTTGATCACCGTGGCCAGCATCCCCATGTAGTCGGCGTTGGCGCGGTCCATGCCGGCGGCAGCCGACGACAGGCCGCGGAAGATGTTCCCGCCGCCGACCACCATGGCGATCTGGTGGCCCTCGGCGTGAACCGTGGCGATCTCGCTCGCCAGCCGGGCTACGGTCTTGGGGTCGATCCCGTAGCCGAGCTCCGAGTCGGCGAACGACTCGCCGGACAGCTTGAGCGCCACCCGCCGGACCATCATTCGGCCTCGCCCACGCCGATGCGGGCGATCCGGCTCACCGTGATGTTCTCGCCCATCTGGGCCGCCAGGCCCTCGACCATCTCGCCCACCGTGCCGTCGAACTTCTCGCTGTTCATGAACACCTGGTCGTACAGCACGTTGTCCTGGTAGAAGGCGTTGATCCGCCCTTCGACGATCTTGTCGATCGCCTTGTCGGGCTTGCCCTCGTTGCGCGCCTGGGCGGCGATCAGCTCCCGCTCCTTGGCGAGCAGCTCCTCGGGCACCTCCTCGCGCCGAACCCACCGCGGCCGCGCCCAGGCGATGTGCATGGCGACGTCGTTGGCGGCGGCCTGGAACTCGGCGCTCTTGGCGACGAAGTCGGTCTCGGAGGCGAGCTCCACGATGACGCCGATCACCGGGCGGTCGGCCTGGGTGTGCAGGTACGACCCGATCGAGCCCTGCGTCGTCACCCGGCCGGTACGCTTCTTCGCCGAGGCCAGACCCTTTTCGCGCAGCAGGTCCTTGGCCCGGGTGACGTCGCCCCCGGCTTCTTCGAGGGCGCGCTTGACATCCATCATCCCGGCGCCGGTCGCCTTGCGCAGATCCGAAACCTGCTTCGCCGTGATCTCACTCACCGCCGTCACCACCGGACTTGCGATCCTTCGCCTTGGCGGTCGCCAGCTCGGCACCTTCGATGCACGCGTCGGCGATCAGGTTGGCCATCAACTGGGCGGCGCGAATCGCGTCGTCGTTGCCCGGGATCACGTAGTCGATCAGATCCGGATCGCAGTTCGTGTCGACCACGGCGATGATCGGGATCTCCAGACGGCTCGCCTCGGTGATGGCGATGTGCTCGGTCTTGACATCGATCACGAACACCGCATCCGGCGCCCTGTGCAGCTCGCGCACTCCGCCGAGTACCGCGGCCAGCTTCTCCAGCTCCCGGCGCAGCCGGAGCCGCTCCTTCTTGGGGAGGGCATTCATCTCGCCCGACTCGTCCATTCGCTCCAGCTCACGCATGTAGAGGATGCGCTTGTGGATCGTGGAGAAGTTGGTGAGCATGCCGCCGAGCCAGCGCTGGTTGACGTACGGCATCGACGCCTTGGTCGCCGCCTCCTCGACCACGCTCTGCGCCTGCTTCTTGGTCCCGACGAACAGGACCATCCCGCCGCGGGCGACGAGGTCCTTGACGAAGGTGGCGGCCGCTTCGGACGATTCGAGGGTCTGGCGCAGGTCGATGATGTGGATCCCGTTGCGCTCCGAGAAGATGTACGGGCGCATCTTCGGGTCCCAGCGCCTGGTCTGATGCCCGAAGTGGACCCCCGCTTCGAGCAGTTGCTTCATGGTCACGGCTGCCACCGTGGGCCTCCTCTGGTCGTTTGGGTTGTGCCTCCGCCGGCCCTTTGGCCTCCCCGGAGCGCACGGGCGCTCCGACCGCGGGAGGGTGCGGCCGACGTGTGTGATTGGGGAGGAACTGTAGTGCGGGCGCGGCTTCCCACCGCCGCGCTCCGTCGCGGCCCGCTACCGGCTGCCGGCTTCCCGCAGGACACGCGGCCACCGGAGCCGTAGCGGGAAGCGGGAAGCGGGCAGCGTTCTTCTCAGCCCGGCTTCTGACCCGGCTCCAGCATCCGGTTCCGCAGCGACATCACCGACTTGGTGTGGATCTGGCAGATGCGCGACTCGGTGACGCCGAGCACGTCGCCGATCTCGGCCAGGGTGAGGCCTTCGTAGTAGTAGAGGGTGACCACGAGGCGCTCCCGCTCGGGGAGCCGGTTGATCGCATCGCTGAGCACGAACCGGTTCTCCTGCTGTTCGAAGCTCGAACCGGGGTCGATGCCCTTGGGATCGGAGAGCAGGTCGCCCAGGGTCGCCGAGCCCCGTTCGCTCGGGTCGATCAGCTCGTCCAGCGCCACGAATCCGAGGCCGGCGATCTCCCCGAGCTGGTTCTGCAGGGTGTCGAGGGGGATGCCCATGTGCTCGGCGAGTTCGTCCTCGGTAGCGGTCCTCTTGAGGCGGTGCTCCAGCTCGTCGAGTGATCGCTGAATCTCACGGGCGCGCGACCGCACCGAACGGGGCACCCAGTCGAGCGCCCTCAGCTCGTCGAGAATCGCCCCTTTGATTCGGTTGACCGCGTACGTCTCGAACTTGATCCCGCGTTCTGGCTCGAACTTGTCGATGGCGTCGATGAGCCCGAACATCCCATAGGAAATGAGGTCGGACTGCTCGACGTTTCGGGGGAGGCCGACGCCGACGCGACCGGCGACGAACTTCACCAACGGCGAGAAGTTCAGGATCAAGCCCTCGCGGGCCTGCTGATCCCCGGACTCCTTGAAGCGACGCCAGTACCCGTCGAGGTCCGACGGCTCAGGCGCGCGGATGCGATCGCTCATAAGTCGCCTTGAGGTGACGACGGGACACAGCAGTGTAAGTCTGGGTCGTGGCCAGTTCAATGTGACCCAGCAGTTCCTGCACCGCGCGCAGGTCTGCCCCCCGTTCGAGCAGGTGGGTGGCGAACGAGTGGCGCAGGGCATGGGGGAAGGTGCCGAGGCGGGATCGCACCACCCGTCGGACCCCTCGTGGGCCGAGCGGACCGCCCCTCACGCCCAGCCACAGGTGGTCGCCCGACGCCTCCCCGGCCAGCGCCGGCCGGGCGGACGCGAGATAGCGCTCGACGTTGCGACGCGCCTGGCCGGCGAGCGGCACGACCCGCTCCTTGGATCCCTTGCCGAGCACCCTGACCAGCTCCACGCCGGCGACATCCCCGACCCGCAGCCCGGCCAGTTCGGACACCCGCAGGCCGGTGCCGTAGAGGGTCTCGAGGATCGCCCGGTCCCGCACGTCGGTGACGGAATCGCCGTCGATCGAGTCGAGCATCTCCCCCAACGCCCGAGCCGGCACGGCCTTGGGCAGCCGGGATGGCCGCCGCCGGGTGGGAAGGCCGACCGTCGGGTCTGCCGTCACCACATCACGCCGGAGGGCGTCGGAGAAGAACGAGCGAACCGCCGACGCCTTGCGGGCAATCGACGACGAGGCGTACCTGCGGGACACCAACTGTGCCTGGAACCGCCGCACGGCGTGCCGATCCACCGCGGCGAACGCCGAGATCCCCATCCGATCGCAGAACTCGAAGAACTGGGCGAGGTCGCGTCCATAGGCGGCGGTGGTGTTTGCCGACAGCCCGCGCTCGGCGGCCAGCCGGTCGAGGAACGCCGCGACCCCGGGTTTGGCCCAGTGCGGTGTCTCCGGTACGCGGCTCACCGGTTCATCGTCGCCGCCCACCCGGCCCCGGTCAACGACCCGGCAGGATCAGCTCCCCCTCGCGCCGAATCGCCCCCGCCAGTTCCATGCGCCCGACGAGGGAGAGCAGGGCGGGTCCGCTCACCCCGAGGCGCGCCCCGAGATCGTCGACCGTGGTCCCGCCGGGGCCGACCAACTCGGGGACGTCTTCGTCTTCTGCCGGCTCCCGCTCCACCGGCCGACGCGGTGGCCCCAGCACCAGCGACAGCGCCTCGATCAGGTCGTCGGCATCGAACACCGGGACGGCCCCATCGCGGATGAGCCGGTTGCACCCGGCCGAGGCCTCACGATCGATGTCGCCGGGAACGGCGAAGATCGCCCGACCCTGCTCCACCGCCCTGGCCGCGGTGACCAGCGCCCCTCCGGTCACCGCGGCTTCCACCACGACCACCGCGCCGGCGAGCCCCGAGATGATCCGGTTGCGCGGCGGGAACCGCCAGCCGTTGGGCGGGGTTCCAGGGGGGTACTCGGTGATCACCGCTCCCCCCAGCCCCAGCAGCCTGTCTCCCAGGGGCCGATGCTCCCGGGGATACACGACATCCGGGCCGGATCCGAGAACGACGACCCCGACCCCTCCTCCCGTGACCGTGCCGGTATGGGCGGCGGCGTCGATGCCCCGTGCCAGTCCGGAGATGAGCGGCCAGCCCGCCTCGGCGATCGCCCTGCCGTAATCGCGGGCGATCCGGGTGCCGTAGGCGGTGCACCCGCGGGTGCCCACCACGGCGACGCCGGCACCGACCGGCAACGGCCCCCTGACGAACAGCAGGTCGGGGGGATCGGCGATGCCTGCCAACTGCCCGGGGTACTCGGCGTCACCGAGCATCACCACCCGGCAACCGGCGGCGTCGACGGCCGCCCGGCACTGGGCGGCGGTGGCGACCTTTCCCGGGTCGATACCCTCCGCCCGTCCGCTTCGGACCGCGGCCACGACCGCCCCGGCGCCGCCGCAGCGGTCGCGCAGTCCGCGGGACCGATCGGGGTGAAGCGCGAGGGACGCCAACACGATGCGGTCGTCGCGGTCGGACGGTTCTGCACGCCCGGTCATGCGGAGCCCCGCAGGGTCATGGCCTCGGCCACGTGGTCGCCCGTGGCCAGGTCGGCACCGGCCAGGTCTGCGATCGTGCGCGCCACCCGGCGCACCCGGTCCCAACCTCGCCCGGTGAGACCGAGCCGATCCATCGCCGCCCGGAGTAGTCGCTCCGAGTCGGCATCCCAAGCGAGCCGATCGAGGTCATCGCGGGCGAGGGTGCGGTTGAGCGCGCCGCGCTCCGCCTGCACCCGGCGCGCCGCCTCCACCCGGAGTCGAACCTCGGCGGATGGCTCCCCGGGCGGCCCGAGCAGCTCGTCGACCTCGACCCGGGGCACCGGGACCCGCAGGTCGAACCGGTCGAGGAGCGGGCCGGAGAGGCGCGTCCGGTACCGATCGACCGATGCCGGCGAGCACCGACACGGGGTGCGCCCGTCACCCCGATACCCGCACGGGCAGGGATTGGTCGCCGCCACCAGCTGGACCCGGGAGGGAAACGACACCGAGACGCCCTTGCGGGCGATGTGCACCCGGCCCTCCTCGATCGGCTGGCGGAGCGTGTCGAGCAGGTAGGTCGGGAACTCGGCCAGCTCGTCGAGGAACAACACGCCGTGGTCGGCGAGGGTGAGCTCGCCCGGCACCGGAACCCCCGAGCCGCCGCCGAGGATGGCGGCAGGGGTGGCGCTGTGGTGCGGGCTGCGGAACGGTGGGCGCGCGTCGATGGCCGGCGGCCTTCCCGCGGCGGCGTGCGCCTGGGCGACCTCGAGCGACTCGATGGCAGTGAGATCGGGAAGCACCCCCGGCAGTGCCCTGGCGAGCATGGTCTTGCCCGCTCCAGGGGGTCCTACCAGCATCAGATGGTGCCCTCCGGCGGCAGCCACCTCCACCGCCCGCCGAGCCATCGCCTGGCCGCGTACCGAGGCAAGGTCGGTCGCGGCGGCGGGAGCCTCGATCGAGCCCACCGGCGGAGCCTCCCCCCGATCCTCCCCGAGAGCGACCGCCACCGCGTGGGCGAGGCTGCGCACTCCGCGCACGTCCGCAGTGGACGTGGCGGCCTCGGCGACTCCGGCGGTCGCCACGAGGCAAGCCGAGCCGGTGCGGCGGGCGACGATCCCCGCCGCCAGCCCGCCCCGGGCGGCCCGCACGGTGCCGTCGAGGGCGAGTTCGCCAATGGCGACGACGCCGGTGACGGCCACGGGAACCTCCTCGGAGGCGGCGAGCACCCCAAGGGCGATGGGGAGGTCGTACGCCGATCCGACCTTGGGGAGATCGGCCGGGGCGAGGTTGACCGTCACCACCCGAGCCGGGAAGTTGAAGCCGGACGAGGAGATCGCCGCACGGACTCGCTCCCGCGCCTCGCGCACTGAGGCGTCGGGGAGGCCGACGATCGTGAATCCCCTCGTCCGACCGGCGACGTGGACCTCCACGCGGACCGGGCGCGATTCGACACCGACGAGGGCGGCTGAGGTGACCGAGGCGAACATGCGGCCACCGTATGAGCCGGGTGTGACGCGACCCCGGGCCGCTGCGTCACCGGCGTCCCCGGGGAGAGGGACACCGCCCCCTCCCCGGCGATCACCGTCCCTTGAACTGCGGATCGCGTTTCTGGATGAAGGAGGTCACGCCCTCCACGAAGTCCTCCGAGGCGAGGAGCAGCGCCTGGGCGCGCCACTCGTACGCCAACGCCTCGCTGAAGGACATCTCAAACGCCTGATCGAGCCCCGCCTTGATGAAGCGTTGCGCGAGGGGAGCTCCGGCGGCAAGCTCGGCGGCGAGCGCCGCGACCTCCTGCTCGAGGCGCTCGGCGGGAACCACCCGGCTGACGATTCCGATGCGCTCGGCCTCGTCTGCGCCGAACACTCGGCCGGTGAGCGCCAGCTCCTTGGCCCTGGCCATTCCCACCCGGCGGGGCAAGAGCCAGGTCCCCCCGAAGTCGACCGTCAGGCCCCGCTTGACGAAGATCTCCGAGAACCTGGCCCGGTCGGTGGCCACCACGACGTCGCAGCCCAGGGCGAGGTTCATCCCCGCCCCGACCGCCACCCCGTCGACCGCGGCAATGGTCGGCTTGGTGAGCGCATGCAGCGCCTCCGCCGCCCGCCCGACGTGCTGCATCACCTCGTACCCTGCGGCGACCGACGCGGGGGTGAAAGTGCCCCCAACATCGGCGCCCGCACAGAAGTGCTCTCCTGCGCCATCGACGACCAACACCCGGGCCCCGGAGGACCCGAACTCCGCGATCAGCTCGGCGAGACGCTCCCACTGGTCGAAGGGCACCGCGTTGCGATGCGCCGGGTTGTCGATCGTGAGCCGCTGGACCGGACCGTCATCGCGCACCTGGAACATCGCGCGCACACTACCGGCCGGCGGGAGACCGATCCCTACCATGCCGTCGTGGGCTTCAATCCGTTCCGGCGTCACCGCACGCGCCCCGGCGACGTGCTGGCGGTCGTCCTGACCCTGGTCGCCGCCCTCGGGCTCGTCCTGTGGGCGATGCTCGCCGGGAGGTGACGCCCGCAACCGGGCGGGCGTCCGACGCCGAGTCGGTGGTGCCCGTCCAGCCCTACGCCGCTCGCAAGCGATACTCGTGCCCCGGCTGCCAGGGGTTCATCGAGCCGGGCGACGGGCACTTCGTGGTCGTGCCGGACGACCATCCCGATCTGCGGCGCCACTGGCACCGGGCATGCTGGTTCCTCGAACAACGCCGCCGCCACGGCCGTTAGAGAACGCCGCGAATCCACCGTACGGTGGCGCCGCCCGCACCGAAACGCACCGTCACCAGATCGATCCGATCGGGCCGCGGGCGCAGCGCATCGGCGGCGCGGCGCATCCGTTGCTCCTTGCCGACCGTGATCTGGGCCGCCGGATCGTCACCGATCCTGGTCTTCACCTCGACGGCGGCCACCAGCCCGTCGACGCGCACGAGGAGGTCGATCTCCCCCGACCCCGAACGCAGGTTGCGCGCCAGCAGCCGGGCGCCGCGCCGGCACAGGAAGCCGAGCGCAGCCGCCTCGCCAAGCCTGCCTAGATCTCGCCGGGCTCGGGCGGCTTGAACTCGGGATGCTCGAGTTCTTCCACGTTGACGTCGCGGAAGGTGAGCACCCGGACCTTCTTGAGGAACCGCGCCGGCCGGTACATGTCCCAGACCCAGGCGTCTTCGAGCAAGATCTCGAAGAACACCGAGCCGTTGGCGTCGCGGGTGTTCAGGTCGACCCGGTTCGCCAGGTAGAAGCGACGCTCGGTCTCGATGACGTACCGGAACATCGAGAGCACGTCGCGGTACTCCCGGTAGATCTGGAGCTCCACGTCCGACTCGTACCGCTCGAGATCCTCTTCGCTCATCGTCTTCTCCTGACGCCGCGGTTGTCAGACCGGGTGAGACCGCAGATGTTACCCATGGCGGTGGCGGACACGCGAGGGACATCGCGTGGAGATACCACGACCCAGGGACACGAATCGATCGGAGTGGGAGCTCACGAGGATGGGCCGGTCGCCCGTCACAAGCCTCCCCAGCGGCTCGGCGGCCACACGCGGACGAAGGCCCTGCCGATGATGTCCGACTCCGGGATCGGGCCGAACACCCGCCCGTCCTCGCTCTGGTTGCGGTTGTCGCCCATCACGAAGACGAAGCCTTCGGGAATGGTGAGTGGGCCGAACGGATCCATGTCGACCGGACGGGTGAGGTAAGGCTCATCGAGCGCCACGCCATCGATGTAGATCCGGTTCCCTCTGATCTCGATCGTCTCGCCACCGAGGGCGATCACCCTCTTGATGAGCGCCGACTCGGGGGTGGAGAGCCCGAGCGCCTCCCCGACGTTGCGGACCACCCTGCCGAGGAACGACTCGGACTGGTCGTGCGTCACCAGCGGTGAATCGAACACGATGATGTCGCCGCGGTGGGGTTCCCCGAACCGATAGGCGAGTTTGTTGACCATCACCCGATCCCCCTCGACGAGCGTGTCGTGCATCGAAGCGGAGGGAATGAAGAAGGCCTGGACCAGGAACGTCTTGATGACCACCGCCACCACGAGGGCGACGATGATGAGGAAGGGCAGCTCCTTCCAGAATGACCTGACGGCGTCGGCCTTCTCGCCTCGGTCCTGGGCTTCCTCGCGGAGGCGCTCGATGCCGGTCGGGTCAAAGGGGTCGGATGGCACACCCTCGGCGGGCCGGAGGCCGGGCGCGTTGAGATCGTCGTCGAAGGGGCCGGAGGTCACGAGGGGAGACGATAACGAGCCGGGCGTCGCAGGAGGCGGAATCGGTGAGGCGAGCGGGAGGAGCGCATGGCGGGGAGGGGGGAGGACGGGATCTGCGGGCGACGGGCTAACGGTCGCGCTTCTCCCTGATCCAGATGGCCTTGGAGCCGACGCGCTCACGGAGGTAGTACAGCTTGGCGCGACGCACCGAAGCCTTGCGGACCACCTCGATCGACTGGATGATCGGTGCGTGCAGCGGGAAGATTCGCTCGACGCCGACGCCGAAAGAGATCTTGCGAACGACGAAGGTCTCGCTGAGGCCGCCCCCGTCGCGGGCGATCACATTGCCCTCGAACGTCTGGATGCGCTCCCGGCCGCCCTCCACCACGCGCACGTTCACCTTCACGGTGTCACCCGGACCGAAATCGGGGATGTCGCCGCGCTTGAAGGCGCCCTCGACATGATCGAGCTTGTTCATCGGCTGTCCTCCGGACGCGGCGCGGACGGGCGTCCGGCGGGGCTGGATTCTACATGGCCCCGGTGCCCTCCGGGAAATCGCCCAGAAGGTCGGGCCGCCGCTGCCGAGTCCGGCTCAGGCGCTGAGCACGGCGCCATTGCTCGACCTTCCCGTGGTCGCCAGAGAGGAGCACCTCGGGCACGGCCCATCCTCGGAACTCAGCGGGCCGCGTGTACTGCGGTTCCTCCAGCAAGCCATCCCGGAAACTCTCCGCCTCGGTAGAGCCCGGATTGCCGACGACGCCCGGGATCAGCCGGGCGACCCCCTCGATCACCGCCAGAGCAGCGGCTTCACCGCCGGCAAGCACGAAGTCGCCCATCGATGCCTGCTCGTCGACCAGATGGTCGGCGACGCGCTCGTCCACTCCCTCGAATCTCCCACATACGAGTGTCAGCCAGTTCAGACGCGACCAGCGATCCAACACCTCCTGGCGCAGCGGGGATCCCACCGGCGTGAGAAGCACGCCATGGCTGCCGACGAGCCCGTCGAGAGCCGCCGCCAGCGGCTCGACCATCATCACCATGCCCGGCCCACCACCGAATGGGGCGTCGTCGACCTGGCGGTGCTTGCCAAGGCCGTGCGCGCGCAGGTCGACCAGCTCGACCCGGAGCGATCCCTGTCCGATCGCCCTCCCGACGATGCTCACCCCGAGCGCTCCGTCGAAGAACTCGGGGAAGAGGGTCACCACGGTGATGCGCATGGGGTGAGCGTATCGCTCTCCTCCCGTTGGTATCGTCGCCCCATGCGCTCGACGGCCGCCCGATTCGCGCTTCTCATGGGGATCGCCGTCGCCGTGCCGCTGCTCTTGGGAACGCCACGCGCCATGGCCGCCGTCGAAGGCGGATGTACCGTGACCCTCAACGGAGTGGAGCTGGAGCGAATCGACTCCCTCGGAAGTCCAATCGAGCTCTCGGCGTCCGACACCCTGGTCTTCTCCGGCACCGGACCGACGCCGACGGAGATGGCCAAGGTCGAGCTGATCATCGGCCCGGTGCCGGTGGACAGCGGATCGACCACCTACCGCCCCCCGTCCACCGACTTCTCGGCGACGATCGATCTGGATGAGGTGAGCCCCTACGGCGTGGGGTTGTTCCGGGTTCGTGGCACCACCGACGGATGCGTGGCCGAGGCGTGGCTGCGGATCTCCGGGCGCTCCCCGTTCGCCACGCTCAGCGGTTTGACTGCCGCCGGGCTGACCCTCGGAGGCCTCACCGGCCTGCTCGGGGCTGTGGCCTCTCGCCGTCGCTGGTCGCGGTTCGCCGCCGCCGGCGCCGGGCTCTTCACCGGCATCGGCGGGGCGGTCCTCGGCCAGGAGTTCGGACGCCTGCAGCTGTCCTACCCGTCGCTGACAGTCTCGGCGGCAGGCGCCGCCGGCATCGGGTTCCTCCTCGGCGGGCTGATGGGTCCCCGCGTTGCCCCGCGAGCGGTCGAGCCCTCCGGCCTGGAGGCGGTGATCGAGCCCGCGGTAAGCGAGCGCGCGGTGATGGGTCCGCGGCCGGTGCGGGTCGGGGCGCCGGGCGGAATGGCCGAGCCGGAGCCGATGTACCCCCGGCGCCAGGCGATCCAGCCGGAGACACCGGCTCCGGTCGCCGGGCCGTATTGGTGCTACGTCCTCGCCGAGGTCGACGTCTTCGACCTCACCGATCACACCAAAGTCGTCGTCCGGCTCCGCCCCGGTTCCTGGTACCTCTGCAAGCGCGAGGTCGGTGGCTGGGCCCACGTCTCCACCGGAGAGGGGCCGGAGGGCTGGGCGCCGAAGGGTTCGGTGCACCGCCAGGGCTGAGGCCGGACGACCACCCCGGACGGGCCGGCCCTCAAGGGCCCGGGAACTCCTTCCGACACTCTCTGCATGGAGTCGGGATCGGGACGGCGGGCCGGCGTCCGCGTCGGCATATGGGTTGCGTCGGCGGTACTGCTCGCCGCCTGCGCCTCCGAACCGGGCATGTCCCCGGGCGACGCCGCCGCCGGAGGGGACCCCGCCGCGACCACGACCACGACGACCGTCACCGAGACGGTTTCTCTGGTCCTTCCCGACGTGACCACCCGCCCCATCACCGTCGACGACCTCATGGCAATGCTCCCCACCGGTGGCGGCGGGATGGCCGCCTCGGCCGACGCGGCGACCGAACCGATGAGCAACGCCGACCTGCTCACCCGCGCGACCCTCGATCCCAACGACGAGGCATCGGACATCGTCCGGTTCGGGCGGGTCACCGGGGCGGCCGGGTCGTACCCGGGCGACGACTCCGTCGCCTACGTGTGGATCGACGTCCTCTCGGACGCCGATGCCGCCCACGGCTACCTGCTCGACTACGCCGGCGACGTGTTCAAGGGGGCCGGCGGCACCCACGCCCCGGACGCCACCGCGCTGGGCGTGGCGGAGTTCCCCATGGAGGCCGGCGAGGAGGCCATCGGCCTCGACCTGACCGACCCGGACAGCCGGGAGACCGCGGTGGTCTTCCGTCTCGGGCGGATAGTCGTCTGGGCCTCCTACGCCCGCGACGACGAGGCCGACACCAGGGTGGCGCTCCAGTACCTAGCCGACGAGGTGTCCGATCGGGTCATCACGACCCTCACGACCGGCTCCCCGGCGGCCCCCCGGCCCGACATCCCCGATCACCGGTTCGAGACGACCATCTCCATCGACGCCGGAGACACCCGCTATTCGATCGAGGCGGCCGGATCGGTGGCCGCCGGCGACCTGGCCTGTTCGCTTCACCGAATGACCCCCGCCGGGGAGGTCGACACCGACCTCGTCCTGGTCGACGGCATCCTCTGGTCCGGATCGGGCTCCGGCAGCACCCACCTGGTCGGGGGCAACGTCGCCGAGCGGTCCCTGCTCGCCTTCTGTTCGGCGTGGCCGATAGACGGGCGGGACTCGGGGCTCACCGGCCTCACGGGTGAGCGGCCGCCGTCGCATCAGGTCGGCGGCATCGAAGCCTTCGGATACCAGTCGGACCTCACCGGCCTCGAACGGGCACTCGGTGTTCCCCTCGATGGCGCCACCGTCGACGCGTTCAGCTTCTGGCTCGCCGACGGCGTGCCCTGGGTGCTCGAGCTGAGCATCATCGTCCGCGGCGACGCCGCAGGCCTCGAGTCCCTCACCGGACCGGGGTTTGGCGCGCTCGGCGAGGTGACCGTGACCGTTCGCCACCGGGTGCTCGATCTCGGTGGGACGGTCGACCCGATCCTGGCTCCGGCATAGGGGGCTCCCTGGGCCCGCTCAGTCGGCGCGCTGCAGCGTCTGGTAAAGGGTGGTCCGACGCATCGGGATCCGGCCGGCGGCACGGATGGCGGCCTCCATCTCCTCGGGCGTCACACCCTGGCCGTGGGAGGCACCGGCGGCGCGTGAGATGTTCTCGTCCATGAGTGTGCCACCCATGTCGTTGCACCCGGCCCGCAACAGCGCCGCCCCTCCCCCCAGGCCGAGCTTCACCCACGACGCCTGGATGTTGGGGATGAGCCCGTCGAAGGCGATGCGGGCGACGGCGTGGACGAGCACCACCTCGTCCCACGTCGGGCCCGGACGTGCCTTGCCGCGGAGGTAGATCGGCGCCCCCATGTGGACGAAGGGGAGCGGGACGAACTCGGTGAAGCCGCCCGTACGGCGTTGGATGACGCGCAACACCTCGAGGTGATTCGCCCATGACCGCGGCGAGTCGATGTGGCCGAACATCATCGTGGAGGTGGAACGCAGCCCCATCTCGTGGGCAGTGACCATCACCCTCGCCCACTGCGAGGTCGTGATCTTGTCCGGGCACAGATGGCGCCGGACGTCGTCGTCGAGGATCTCGGCCGCGGTGCCGGGAAGCGTGCCGAGCCCGGCCTCCTTGAGCGTGGCGAGGAAGGCAGGCACCGTCGTGCCCAGGGTCTGCGCTCCCTGCCACACCTCGAGGGGCGTAAAGCCGTGGACGTGCATGCCCGGCACGGCCTCCTTGATGGCCGCCAGCACCGACACGTAGAAGGCCCCGGTGAAGTCGGGGTGGATCCCTCCCTGGAGGCACACCTCGGTGGCACCGCGTTCCCATGCCTCCTTGGTGCGGAAAACCACCTCGTGCACTTCGAGCAGGTAAGGATCGCCGCGCAGGTTGAGGCTTCGCGGGCCCTTCGAGAACGCACAGAACCCGCACCGGAAGTAGCACTGGTTGGTGTAGTTGATGTTCCGGTTGACGACGTAGGTCACCGTCTCGCCATTGGCCCGCCGCCGCAGCTCGTCGGCGACCCGGGCGACGGCGTCGACCTCGTCGCCCCGCGACCGGAACAGTCGCTCGACCTCGTCCCGGGTCGGCGGCCCCCCGTCGAGGGAGCGCTCGAGGATCCCGCGCAGCGCCCGATCGAGGCGGTCGAGGCCCGCAGGCGCCGGTTCCACGACCCAGACCGCATCGGGCCACTCCGCAGACAACCGCCCCGCCGGCACGGGAGCCCGCTCGTCTCGGCCGGGCGCCCAGGAATAGCGCGGCCGCGCGGCGCCGGAGCCGTCGACGAGATTGAGCCACGCCGTGAAGATCGACCCGGGCAGTTCGTCCCTGGCCTGGTCGATCTCCACGCCCACCGGAAGGGCGGTGCGCTCGACGAGGGTGTCGCCGAGGGCGCCGCGCAGCTGACCGATGCTCTCGGTGTCCCAGTCCCGCAGGATCAGGTCGCCGGCGCCCGACCGGACCGCGACGACCGCGTCCTCGATCGAGTCGACGAACACGGACACCGTGGTTTCCAGACCGGGCATCGAGACGAGGTCGGCCATCGCCGCCACCCGGCTCCGCCCCGTCCGCACGTGCGCCGCGCCCGAGCGCGCCATCGCGTCGAGCACCACCTCCTCGCTACCGGCGTCGACCACGGTCAGCCTCCAGCCGGGGACGCCGCGCCCGGCCAGGCCGAGCACCACCGCCGGATCTCCCACCCAAGCCGCCGGCTCGGCGTCACCAACGCCGGAACCGACCGGGAGCACTCCCCCGGCGACGGCGCCGGCGACGTCGGCCGCGGTGACTCGCTCGACCTCCAGGGCCGTCGTCCCCTCGCGTCGGTGTGTGGCCGCCCACACCTCGCTGATTGCCTCGGCGGGCCGGAGCCTGAGGAACGTGATCATGCGGCCTCCCTCTGGGGTGCGCGGGCATAGCCCTCGTCGTCCACGGCGTCGGTGACCTTGGCCAGGAGCACCGGGTCGATCCAGCGGTCACCGATGAACTCCGGGTACACCGGGAGCCGCGGCATCAGCCGGAAGCCGGCTGCCTCCGTCCTGGCCCGCAGCTCGTCGAGGTGGGGCCACGGTGCCTCCGGGTTGACCCAGTCGATCGTGAGTGGCGACACGCCGCCCCAGTCATTGATGCCGGCGTCCAGGTAGACCTCGAAGCGCTCGGTGAGGTTGGGGGGAACCTGGAGGTTGGCCGACGGGCCGAGGATCCATCGGGCGGCGGCAACCACCCGCCCGAGGTACTGGACCGTCGGCTCGGCATCGCGGCGCATGGGGGTGTCCGCCTTGGCACGGAAGTTCTGCACGATCACCTCCTGGACGGCTCCGCTCTCGTCGGAGACGGCGCGCAGGGCGAACAGGCTGTCCACCACCTCCTCGGCCGTCTCGCCGATCCCGACCAGGATCCCGGTCGTGAACGGGACCCGCACCCGTCCCGCCGCCCGGATGACTTCGAGGCGCAGGTCCGGATCCTTGTCGGGGCATCCATGGTGAGGCATCCCCGGCTCCATCAGCCTGGGCGAAATGTTCTCCAGCATGAGTCCCATCGAGGGATTCGACCGTCGCAGGGACACCAGGTCCGCCTCGCTCATCAATCCCGGGTTGGCGTGTGGGAAGAGCCCCGTGCCGGCGACCACCGCCTCGGTGTTCAGCCGGACGTAATCGATGGTCGTGGAGCAGCCGTGCTCGGCGAGGAACGCGGCGGCCTGCGCCCAGCGGGCCTCGGGGCGGTCGCCGAGGGTGAACAGCGCCTCGGTGCAGCGGTGGGCGTCGCCGACCGAGACGATCGACATCACCTCGTCCGGCGTGAGGTACTCGCCTCCGGCCCCGGGTGGCTTGGCGAACGTGCAGTACGTGCAGGTGTCCCGGCAAAGCGTGGTGAGCGGCACGAACACCTTGCGCGAGTAGGTGATCGTGCGTCCGCGCCCCTCGTCGCGCAGCCGCCTCGCCTCCGCGAAGAGGCCGGGGACATCCCCCCTGCCGCGAAGCAGGTCCGACGCCAACTCTCGATCAGGTGCCGGGAACGGCATAGCGAGGAACCGTAGTCACCGTCCCGTCGCTGCACCGCACTCGGCTAGTCGCTCTCGCTCTCGATCGTCTCCAGTTCCGTCGTCAGGCCGGGCCGAACGTGCGGTATCTCGCCCCCGAAGAGGAATGAACGCCACGTCCCCTCTTCGACCTGCCAGGCGAGGTCGTAGTCGCCGATCGGAACGTCGGCGAACGTGAACCGCCCCTCGGCGTCGGTGGTCACAACACTCTCGAACGGGTAACCGCTGCACGGAGTGGCCCCGCCGTAGATCATGCTCGGCTGGTCGCTGCACAGCACCACCGATGCGTTGGCGAGGGGCGCGCCCCCCACCGTGATCGCCCCGGTGAGCGACCCGGTGACGGGAGCGATCGGAGCGGGCATGTCCGGTGGCCCGCCACCGTGGATCGCCAGAGCCTCGACGCAATTACCCGCCAAACCGCTGGTCGCCATCGTGTAGGTGGTCCACACTCCCCCTTCGACCACACTGAATCCCCACGTCGTCCCGACCCACGTCCGGCCCCGGGAGTCCACCTCGATCGCCCTGACCCGCCCTGTGGGCAAGCCACCGGGAGAGGATTGGGTCACCCGCCACGACCCTCCCTCATATGTGGCGAATCCGTCCGCCCATGAGGCGACGAACACCCGGCCATCGGCGGCCGCGCTGATCCGCTTCGGCTGGCTGACTCCAGGGTCGGTCATGGTCCACGTGCTGCCGTCGAACACCAGGACACCATCGGTGGTCGATACCCAGATGCGGCCATCCGCTGCGGCGATGATCGACTCCAGGTAGTACGGATACTGTGAGGCGGGGAATCCGTTGTCGGCTCCCCACCACGTCCACTGGTCACCCTGCAAGGTCGCCACCGTGGACGTCGTGGCCACCCATGGGTGCCCACCACCATCGACGGTGACGTCCTTGAGCAGGTCGACGAACTCGCCCTCGCCGAAGTTCGCAGATGGATAGTTCGTCCAGGATGACCCGTCGTAGCGGACGGCTTGCTGATAGGAGACGCCCCACACGTCACCCGAGATCGGATCGACGGCAAGGGCATCGAGCCCCTCGTCGTACGCCGCGGTCATGACACCGCCGGCGATTCGTTGGACGCCGGTCGAGGTGGCGACCCACGCGGTCCCGTCTTCACCCACAACGATGTCCATCACCTGATCGGTGCTGAGCGTCCCGTACTCCTCCCTGAGCGTGTACCAGGTGGCACCCTCGGCCAGGGCGCTCGCCCCGCAGCCGAAGCCTGCCATCCAGGCGACGTTCTCCCCGGAATCGGGCCCGACCGTCTCTACGATCGTCGTCGACGTCACCGGTTCGGAGGTGGTCGTGGCCCCGGTTTCCGAGGTCGTGGTGACCGCCGGCGAGGTCACGCTGATGGTCGGGGTCGTCGAGGTCGTCTCGTCATCCCCGCCGGAGGTTCCGGCGCTGCAGCCCGCGGCGAGCACCAAGCCCACGACTACTGCCACCCGGACTCGCCCGCGCCGCGCGCCGATCCGCATGAAACCTCCTTTCACGCCTCCACGGTGTTAGGGCCAGCAGGTCGCCCGGATAGGGCCGAAGTGCCCCGCCGGAGGCCGTCCCCCACGCCGGTATCCTGCGGTCGACCCAGGAAAGGACCGCATGACCTCCCCGACCCGGATCGGGCTCATGGGCTTCGGCCGCATCGGTCGCAACGTGTTCCGCCAGCTCAGGGACCGCAGCGACCTCGAGGTTGCCGCCATCGTCGACGTGGCCGACCCCGCCGCCCTCGCCTACCTCCTCGAGTACGACACGATCTTCGGACGTTTCCCGGAGCCGGTGTCCTTCGCCGACGGCCACCTGATCGTCGGCAGCCGCCGCATCCCGATGCGGTCGGACGCCAATCCAGGCGACGTCGACTGGACGGCCCTCGGTGTCCAGGTCGTCGTCCAGGCGACCCGGAAGCACCGCACCTCGGCCGAGTGCTCCCGGCACCTCGCGGCCGGAGCCAAGCGCGTCGTGCTCGCCTCGACCCCGGAGGACCCTGCGGACATGCAGACGGTGATCATGGGAGCGAATGACCACCTCCTGGGACCGGAGGACCGGGTGGTCGCCCTCGGCTCGAACACGTCAAATGCCCTCGCCCCCATCCTCAAGGCGCTCGACGATGGTTTCGGCGTGGTACGGGGGATGTTCACCGTGGTGCACGCCTTCACCAACGAACAGCGGTTGGCCGACGTCCCCGGCGACGACCTGCGGATGAGCCGCGCCGCCGCCGAGAACATCATTCCCTCGGCTACCACCTCGGCGACGATCATCGAGTCGGTGCTCCCCCAATTCGCCGGCAAGCTGAGCGGCATCGCCCTCAACGTCCCGGTGGCGGACGGATCCAACGTCGATCTGGTCGCCACCCTCGCCACCCCCACCGACAAGGCGGCGGTCAACGCCCACATCGCCGGAGTGGCTCGGGGTTCCGAAGTGATCGAGTACACCGACGACCCGATCGTCTCGAGCGACGTCATCGGCAACACGCATTCGGCCGTCTGGGACGGCCTGGCGACGATGCTGGTCGGTGGCACGCTTCTCAAGTGCATCACCTGGTTCGACAACGGATGGGGCTACGCCGCACGGGTGGTGAACGCCATCGAGAAGCTGGCGTCGTTCGAGGAGGTGGCGGCATGAGGGTCGCCATCAACGGGTTCGGCCGGATCGGCCGGGCGGTCTACCGGGTCATCAACCAGCGCCCCGACTCGGGCATTGAGATCGTCGCCATCAACGATCTCGCCTCCGACGAGATGGCGGCGTACCTCCTCAAGTACGACACGGTCATGGGCGAGTTTCCCGGGCCGGTCACCCTCGAAGACGGCCACCTGGCAGCTGGCCACCACCGGCCGCAGCTGCTCACGATCAAGGATCCCCTCTCCCTTCCCTGGAAGGCGTTGCAGGTCGACGTGGTCGTCGAGTCGACCGGGGTGTTCCGCGACCGCGCGAAGGTCAGCAAGCACGTGGAGGCCGGGGCGAAACGAGTGATCCTCACCGTTCCCTCCAAGGACCCCCTCGACGCCACCGTCGTCCTCGGCGTGAACGACGGCGATCTCCGACCGGACGTTCAACTCGTGTCGAACGCCTCCTGCACCACCAACTGCCTGGCGCCAATCGCCAAGGTGCTCGATGACGCGTTCGGGATCGTCCGCGGCCTGATGACCACGGTGCACGCCTACACGAACGACCAACGCCTCGCCGACGTCCCCCACAAGGACTTCCGGCGAAGCCGGGCGGCGACCGAAAACATCATCCCTACGTCGACCGGGGCCGCCAAGGCCGTCGGCGAGGTGCTCCCCAAGCTCAAGGGCAAGCTGGACGGGATGGCGATGCGCGTCCCGGTGCCCGACGGGTCGACCGTCGACCTGGTCGTCGAGCTGACCCGCGACGTCACGGTTGAGGAGGTCAATGCCGCCGTGAAACGTGCCGCCGAGGGTCCGCTCGTCGGGATCGTCGAGTACTCGGAGGCCCCGCTCGTCTCGAGCGACATCATCGGCAACTCACACTCGAGCGTGTTCGATGCCGCCTCCACCCGTGTCCTCGACGGCCGCACGGTCAAGGTCCTCGCGTGGTACGACAACGAATGGGGATACTCGAATCGCGTCGTCGACCTGATCGAGCGGCTGGAGATGCTCGACGAGGCGAGGGGTCGGTCTACTCGACGGTGACCCCGGCGGACAGCTCGGCGAGGGCCATCGCCTCGAGTGCTCCGCGCGCAGCAGTGACCATGGCGCCGATGATGCCGGCGAGGCCCTCTGCGTCGAGGCCCTCCAACCCGTGCCGGCTCACCATGGACACCTTCCCGTCCTCGTCCAAGGAGAAGTGGCCGATTCCCGAGGTGCAGTGATTCCACTCCAGCAATTGGGTGAGGAACGCGTCACGGTGATGCGCCGGAACCGGGCCGAGGGCGACGCCGACGAGCAGATCGATGGTCCCCTGCTCACAGCGGCCGACCCCGATCTCGACGGAGAACCCGCGGTGGGAAATCTTGGTGGTCGCGCCGTTGCGGGCGGGCTCGAATGCCAGGGGCCGGGCCCCGGCGTCGAACTTCCTGACGATCCGATCGACGAACCTTGCGGCGGATTCCCCGTCCATCGTGCCTCCCCGGGCCGCCACCGGGCGCCTCATCCCGGTGTGCTCTGCCGGCACCGTACGGAGCCGACCCCGGCGCCGATAGGGGAACTCGGCCCCGTCTAGGGGTGGAATAGCCCGCCGGGGTCGTGGATCTCGATCTGGCCATCCGCCGGCTCGCCGACCAGCCCGGCGACGAAGGGGACCAGCACCTCTGCCCCGGCAGGGGTCGAGACGACGAGCCGATCCTGGCCGGTCCCGAAATCCACGGCTGTCACCACCCCGAGGGTGCCGCCGCCGGGCGCGACCGCGATGAGCCCCACGAGATCGTCGGGCCAGTACTCGCCGTTGTCGAGCGGACGCCGGGCCGAGGCGGTGATGGTCACCAGGGAGCCTCGCAACGATTCGGCCTGGTCGCGGTCATCCACGCCTTCGAACCCGACGATCAACCCGCGATCGCGATACCGCGATGCCGATCGCACCACCAGGGTGCGTCCCCGATCGGTGAGCAGCTCGGCCCCCACGGCGAAGCGTCCCGGTTCGTCGGTGTCCGGCAGGACGGTGACCTGTCCGCGGATGCCGTGCGGCCGGCCGATGCGACCGACGATGACCCGGCCGGAGTCAGTCGATGAACTCAACCCGGGCCTGCAGGCCCTCTTCATCGGCGGCGGCCTGGGCGACCGTCCGGATGGATTTGGCCACCCGTCCGCGGCGTCCGATTACCCGGCCCATGTCGGGTTTGGCTGCCCTGACCTCGGCCGTCACCTCGTCGGGCCCGTCCTCCACGATCGTCACCGACACCGCTGCCGGATCCTCGACGATCTCCTTGGTCATGTACTCGA
Organism: Actinomycetota bacterium; assembly: GCA_043805935.1. GTDB lineage: Bacteria > Actinomycetota > Acidimicrobiia > Spongiisociales > UBA11373 > RBG-16-68-21. The sequence goes on along the minus strand of JAZDHM010000100.1, from coordinate 12,191 downwards.
CGACCCTCTGGACGATGGCGCCCTTCAAGATTCCTGCTCCTCCATGAGATCGAGCACCTTGTCGGTGCCCGCCGGCGTAGCGTCGGAGGCGGGTGCCGCTCCGGCCCCGGAGGCCTCGCCCACCACGTGGATACGGCCCTCCTTGATCGCCCGGGCGGGCATGGCGCCGGAGATCTCCAGCAGCTTCTTGACCTGAGCCGACGGCTGTGCGCCGCGGGCGATCCAATAGGCGGCACGCTCGTTGTCGATCTCGACGACCGACGGCTCCTGGCGCGGGTCGTAGCGGCCGATCTGCTCGATCTTGGCCCCGTCACGGGGGCTGCGCGAGTCGGCGACGACCACCCGGTACGAAGGCTGCCGGTTCTTGCCAATCCGCGTCAGGCGGATCTTCACCGCCATCCCGTCACCTCTTCCTGTTCCGCCCCCGCCTCGGCATCACCGGTCCCTGGCCCAGCCCGGGAATCGGGTTCTTGCCTTCGGCGAAGGCCCTCATCAACTTCTGTGTCTCAGCGAACTTCCGCAGGAGGCCGTTGACGTCCTGAGCACTCGTCCCCGACCCGGCAGCGATCCGACGCTTGCGGCTTCCGTCAATCGTCTTCGGATCCTGCCGCTCGGTGGGCGTCATCGACCGGATGATCGCCTCGACCCGGCCGAGGTCCTTGTCGGACACATCGACCTTTCCCAAGGCCGATGCGGCGCCAGGGAGCATACCAAGCAGTTGGCGCATCGACCCCATCCGTCGCACCTGCTGGAACTGGTCGAGGAAGTCCTCCAGCGTGAACGAGGCGGTCCGCATCTTGTCCGCGGCCACCGCAGCTTCGTCGGCGTCCCACGTCTGTTCGGCCTTCTCGATCAGGGTGAGCACGTCGCCCATGCCCAGGATCCGAGACGCCATGCGTTCCGGATGGAACACCTCCAGGTCGTCCAGCCCCTCCCCGGTCCCGGCGAACTTGATCGGGCGACCGGTGACCTCCCTCGCCGAGATCGCCGCCCCGCCCCTGGCGTCGCCGTCGAGCTTGGACAGGATCAGACCAGTGAGATCGGCCCGTTCCAGGAACCCCGACGCCACGTTGACGGCGTCCTGGCCGGTCATCGCGTCGAGGACCAGGAGCACCTCGTGCGGATCGGCGACGCGTCGAACCTCCGCCAGCTCCGCCATCAGGGGCTCGTCGATCTGCATGCGGCCGGCGGTGTCGATGATCACGACGTCGTGCCCCGCCTCGGCAGCCCGCTTGAGGGCCGCCTTCACCAGCTTGGCGGGCTTGCCGCCCCGGTCGATGAACACCGGGACCCCGATTCGACGGCCGAGCGTCTCCAGCTGATCGATCGCGGCCGGGCGTTGCAGGTCGGCCGCCACCAGCATCGGATGCTTGCCCTGGCCGGCGAGCCGGCGGGCGAGTTTCGCCGCGGTGGTCGTCTTGCCCGAGCCCTGCAACCCGGCGAGCAGGACGATCAGCGGCGCCTTGGAGGCATGGGCCAGAGCGACCGACTCGCCTCCCAGGGTGGTCACCAGCTCCTCGTGGACGATCTTCACCACCTGTTGGCCCGGCGTGAGGCTCTTGGTGACCTCGGCCCCGACGGCCCGGGCGCGCACACGGTCGAGAAGTGCCCTGGCGACGCTGACGTTCACGTCCGCCTCGAGCAGAGCCAGCCGCACCTCGCGTAGAGCGGCGTCGACATCGGCGACGGACAGCCGGCCCTTGCCTCGCAAGACGGCGAACACCGACCCGAGGCGGGTGGTCAGACCCTCAAACATGCGCCGAGCGTAGGGCGGTGGCCGTCCCCACTCGCCCGGACGCCCGGCCGAGCCCCGGTGAAGGCCGCTGTACCCTTCTGTGAGTCTCACCGGGGAGCGGCATGACCATCGAGGTGCTGGACCACCCCCTCGCCAAGCACTACCTCACGGTGCTGAGGGATCGATCGACCGAGCCGGAGGAGTTCCGCAACGCCGCCCGCCGGCTCACGTACTCCCTCGTCATGGAAGCCACCCGGGATCTGCCCCTGGAGACCTCGACGATCTCGACGCCCCTCGAGCAGACCGCCGGGTTCCGCACGTCGCCCGTGGTGGCGATCGCCGTCCTGCGCGCCGGCCTGGGCCTGCTCGAGGCCGTGATCGACCTGATCCCGTCGGTCAAGGTTGGCTTCGCCGGGGTGCAGCGGAACGAGGAGACCGCCGAGCCGATCGAGTACTACTTCAAGCCGCCCGACCTGGCCGAGGCGACGGTGCTCATCCTCGAGCCCATGCTCGCCACCGGCGGCTCATTGTCCTGGGCGGTCTCCAAGGCCAAGGAATCCGGTGCCCGTGCCATCACCTGCCTCTGCGTGGTGGCCGCTCCCAAGGGTGTCGAACGGATGAAGCGGGAGCATCCCGACGTCCGCATCGTCGCCGCGGCCCTCGACCGCGACCTCAACGACCGCTTTTACATCCGTCCTGGGCTCGGGGACATGGGTGACCGCCTCTTCGGCACGACATGACCGAGCTGGACGAGAGGATCGCGGCCGTGCTCGACCACCTCGAACCAGGTGACGTCGTCACCTATGGGGAGGTAGCGGCCATGGCGGGCCGGCCAGGCGCCGCCCGGGCCGTCGGCAGGTTCCTGGCCCTCTCCAGCGGCCATCCGTGGTGGAGGGTGGTGAGCGCATCGGGGCGGCTTGTCCCCGGGTCGGAAGCCGAACAAGCGAGGCGCCTCCAAGGGGAAGGCGTCGAGGTACGGGGCAATCGCGTGGCCGGGGTGCGACGCAGATGAACGCCGTCGAGCTGATCGAGCGCAAGCGCGACGGCGGCGCCCTCACCACCGACGAGATCGCCTGGCTGATCTCCGAGTACACCGCCGACCGGATCCCCGACTACCAGATGTCGGCGATGCTCATGGCCGTCTTCTTGAAGGGGCTCGATCAGGACGAGCTCGCTGCGTGGACCGCGGTGATGCTCCACTCCGGTGAGGTCCTCGACTTCTCCGACGTGGGTGCCCCGGTGATCGACAAGCACTCGACCGGCGGCGTGGGCGACAAGGTGAGCATCCCGCTCGCCCCGATGGTCGCCGCCTGCGGCGTGGCCATCCCGATGCTCTCGGGCCGCGGGCTCGGCCACACCGGGGGCACCCTCGACAAGCTGGAGACCATCCCCGGGTTCCGCACCGACCTCGATCCGACGGAGTTCGGCCGCCTGCTCAGGCGACACGGACTCGTACTCGCCGGGGCGTCGGAGGGCATCGCACCGGCAGACCGGCGGATCTACGCCCTGCGCGACGCCACCGGCACCGTCCCGTCGATCCCGCTCATCGCGTCCTCGATCATGTCCAAGAAGCTGGCCGAGGGCATCGACGGGCTCGTGCTCGACGTGAAGGTGGGCCGCGGCGCCTTCAAACGCGAACTCGACGACGCCCGGACCCTGGCCCGCACGATGGTGAACATAGGGACGGCCTACGGGATCACCGCCGTCGCCTTCATCACCGACATGAACCAGCCCCTGGGTAGAGAAGTCGGCAACGCCTCCGAGATCGTCGAGTCGATCGACGTGCTCAAGGGTGGAGGGCCCGCCGACCTCGTCGAGATCGTCTTCCTGCTCGGGGCGGAGATGCTGGTTCTCGGCGGGGTCGCAGCCGACGCCGAAGTCGCCCGCGACCGGCTCGCCGCCGCCGTTTCCTCCGGAGCAGCCCTCGAGAAGTTCGTCGAGGTGATCGGGGCCCAGGGGGGTGATCCCCGCGTCGTGGAGGACACGTCGTTGTTCGCCGCCGCCGCCGGGGAACACGTCATCACCGCGCCGAGAGCCGGGGTGGTCACCCGCTGCGACGCCCTCGACCTCGGTGTCGCCGCCATGCGCCTCGGCGCCGGTCGGGCGACGAAGGAGGACACGATCGATCCCGGGGTCGGGATCACCGTCGAGGCCAAGGTGGGGGTTCAGGTCGAGGCGGGGGATGTCCTCGCCCGCTTGCACTTCGACGATGCCGGTCGCCTCGCCGAAGCCACCGCCCTCGCGGAACGCGCTTTCGAGATCGGCGACGGGCCTGCCAAGAGCCCCCTCCTCCTGTACGAGGAGGTCCGATGAGCGTCGAAGCCATCGATGTCGCCGCCGCGGTGGTGGCCGAGGCGACCCGCCGGCCTCGCCATCGTCTGGCGGTGGTGCTCGGATCGGGTCTCAGCGACTATGCCTCCGCGCTGCCGGCAGCGAGGCGCCTCCCCTACGGCGAGATCCCCGGGTTCCCCGTGCCCAAGGTCGAAGGACACGCCGGATCGCTCTTCTCGGCGGAACTCGGCAACGTCCCCGTCATGGTGCTGGCTGGCCGGGTCCACGCCTACGAGGGGTGGGACCTGGGGGACGTCGTCTTCGCCGTTCGCACCGCGGTGCGCTCGGGCTGCGAGATCGTCGTGCTGACCAACGCAGCCGGCGGGTGCGGCGACGGGCTTGTCCCGGGAGACCTGGTCCTGATCCGCGACCATCTCAATCTGACGGCGCGCAACCCGTTGATCGGGGCCAACGACCCCCGGCTCGGCCCGCGCTTTCCCGACATGTCGGCGGTGTACCCGGCGGACCTCCGCTCGACGGCGCAGGCCGTCGGCCGACGCGTCGGAGTCCCCCTCAAGGAGGGGGTCTACGCCTGGCTGCTCGGACCGTCCTACGAGACGCCCGCCGAAGTGCAGATGGCGCGTCGGCTCGGGGCGGACCTCGTCGGGATGTCCACCGTCCCCGAGGCGATCGCCGCCCGGCACATGGGGGCCCGCGTGCTCGGCATCTCCCTCGTCACCAATCTCGCCGCCGGGATCTCCCCCACCCCGCTCAGCCACGAGGAGGTGACGGCCACGGCGGACGCTGCCAGGGGCCGTTTCACCGCGTTGCTCGATGCCCTCCTGCCGGCTCTCGCCGCCACGTCGGCGGCGGGTGCCCGGTGACCGGCTTCTAACATCGCCGTCGCACCCGTCCAAGGAGTGACATGAAGATCGCGGTCTGCGTCAAGCAGATTCCGGATCCGGCCACGCCCTACCAGCTGGACCCGACCACCCATTTCGTGGTCCGCCCGAACGAACAGGTGCTCGACGACACCGACCGCTACGGCATCGAGGTCGGACTCCAACTCGCCGCGGCCACCGGGGGAACGCTGGTCCTGGTCTCGATGAGCCCCGCCGGAAACCTCCAGGGCATCCGCCAGGCACTGGCCATGGGGGCGGACAAGGCGGTGGTCGTCAGCGATCCGGCACTGCGTGGCTCTGGGGCGCTGGTGACCGCCCGGGTCCTGGCGGCCGCCATTGCCCGCGAGGGCGTGGACATGGTCATCGCGGGCACTGAGTCGACCGACGGCTATTCGGGCGTCGTCCCCCAGCAGATCGCCGAGATCCTCGGATTGCCCGCACTCACGTTCGCCCGCAAGGTCTCCCACGCCGACGGCGTGATCACCGTGGAGCGCCAGACGGCGTCGGGATACGACGTCGTGACGGCCCCGCTCCCGGTGCTCGTCAGCGTGACCTCCGGAGCGGTCGAGCCGCGCTACCCCACCTTCAAGGGGATCATGCAGGCCAAGCAGAAGCCGGTCGACCAGCCGACGTGCGCCGACCTGGGAATCGACCCCGCCACCGTGGGCACGGCCGGCTCCGGCCAGGCCATCACCGCGGTGCGACCGGCGCCGTCACGGTCCGCCGGCGCCAAGGTCCACGACGACGGCGAGGCGCACCTCGAGATCGTCAAGATGCTCCAACAGGCGAAGGTGATCTGACATGACGACCTGGGTGTTCTCAGAGGAGTCCGGCGCCATGCCCGCCGCCATCTCGCTCGAGCTGCTGACCAAGGCGCGCTCACTCGGAGGGGAGGTCGCCGCCTTCTACGTCGGCGCAGGATCCGACGCCGCGTGGGAGGAGCTCGGGGCCCATGGGGTGGCCGTCATCCACCACCTCGACGTCGGTGACGCCCTCCCGTCGGCGGCAGCCGCGGCGGCGCTCGCCGGGCTCGTCGGGGATGGCGATCTCGTCATGTTCGGGCTCACCCCCACCGACCGCGACGTCGCCGGCCGCCTCAGTGCCCGATCGGGCGCCCCGGTGCTCTCCAATGCGGTCGACGTGATCGCCGAAGGCGGGAGCGTCAAGGTCCTCAACGAGATCCTCGGGGGCGCCACCCGCGTGGAGACGACCTTCGCCGGTCCCGGGCCGAGGATCGTCGTCGCCCGTCCCAAGTCCTTCACCGCCGAGCGCGGAGCCGGCGGGCCGCCCCGCGTCGTGCCGGTGGCTCCCGCCGACGCCGGCCATGCCGGTTCGGCGCGAGTCGTGTCGCGTCACGAGGAGCCATCCCAGGGCCCCAAGCTGTCCGAAGCCGACGTGATCGTGAGCGGCGGTCGAGGCATGGGATCGGCGGACAACTTCCACCTCGTGGAGCAGATCGCCGCCCGGCTCGGTGCTGCGGTGGGAGCGACCCGCGCCGTGGTCGACGCGGGATGGGTCCCCTACTCGATGCAGGTGGGCCAGACCGGCAAAACCGTCAAGCCCGCCGTGTACATCGCCTGCGGCATCAGCGGCGCGATGCAGCACCTCGTTGGGATGAAGGACTCGGGGCTGATCATCGCCGTGAACAAGGACGAGGAGGCGCCGATCTTCGGGATCGCCGACCTAGGAATCGTCGGCGACGTGCACAAGGTGCTGCCGAGGCTCCTCGAAGCGCTGTCGAAGGCCTAGCGCCGGCCGATCGGATCGATCTGGTTGCGATGCCCGGTGATCATCTCGCGCGGCACCGGTTCGGGCAGCAGCATCCCGACGAGGATCGCGGCAACCGCCAGGCCGGCCACGATCCACCACACGCCCTGAACACCCAGGAGCAAGGCAGCCGCACCGAGGTAGACCGCCAGCCCGGTGGTCCCCCATCCGATCTTCACGAGAACCCGGTACCCGGTCGTGACCTTCCAGTCGGGTGGTGCAGACGGGTGCGCGGTCATGAAGACCGTATCGGTGCCCAGGCGGTACGAGTGAAGGAGGAACCCGGGTGGTCTCAGGGTCCGGGCTCGGCGGCCGCGCTCCCCCGGTCCGCTCAGCGAGGGTCGAGCCGGAACATGTGGGGGATGAGCTCCTTGAGGGTGTGGACCCTCGGACCGTCCGGGCCGTCCACGATCACCCGGTCGACCCGGAACTCGACCATGAGCTGGCGGCAGTTGCCGCACGGATACCCCGCCTCGGTGGCGTCGATGCACGACACGGCCACGGTGTCCAGCTTGCGCGCTCCCGAGGACACGGCCCGGGCGATGGCGCTCGCTTCCGCGCAGATCCCCGAGCCGAAGGCGCTGTTCTCGACGTTGGCGCCCGGGTAGTGGTTCCCGGCGGCGTCGACCACCACTGCCCCGACGCGGAATCTCGAAAAGGGGGCGTAGGCGTGCTGCGCGGCCGACCTGGCCTCGGCGATCAGGTCCTCGGCGCTCATGAGCCCTCCAGAAGCGAGTCGACGAAGGCCTCCGGCGAGAAGTGAAGCAGGTCGTCTGCTGACTCGCCGACACCGATCAGTTTGACCGGGATGCCCAGCTCCTCCTCCACCACCACGGCCATCCCACCCCGTGCCGTGCCGTCGAGTTTGGAGAGCACGACGCCGGTCACCCCCACCGCCGCGGTGAACGCACGCGCCTGGGCGATGCCGTTCTGACCGGCCGTCCCGTCCAGCACCAGCAGCACCTCCGCGACGCGTCCCGGAGGACGCGAGAGCACCCGCACCACCTTGCCGAGCTCGTCCATCAAGTTCTGCCTGGAGTGGAGGCGCCCGGCGGTGTCGATGACCACCACGTCCCTCCCCCGGGCGCGCGCCGCCGCCACCGCGTCGAACGCCACCGAGGCGGGATCCGCCCCCTCCTGGCCGGCGATCACGTCGACCCCGAGCCGGGCTCCCCACTCCTGAATCTGCTCGGCAGCGGCGGCACGAAAGGTGTCGGCCGCGCCGATGAGCACCCGGTGGCCCTCTCTGCCGAGCATGGCGGCGATCTTCGCGATCGAGGTGGTCTTGCCCGACCCGTTGACGCCGACGACCACGAGCACCGCCGGCGAAACCCCGAGATGCAGCGAGCGATCCCGGTCGCCGAACACCGCCACCAGCTCCCGGCGCAAGATCGCCTTCGCCGCAGCCGGATCAGCCGGCCACGACGCCCGAACGCGATCGACCACCTTCGTGGCCGTGGCCACCCCCATGTCGACCGAGATGAGGGCATCCTCGAGATCCGACCAGTAGGTCTCGTCGATGCTCCGCCGCATCACCGACGCGATCCGGCTGGAGAGGGTCGGCCGCGTGGATGGGCTGTGCGCCGCCGGCTGCGCCGCAGCGGTCCGTCGCCTCCGAAGACGGATCACCGCCACTGCCCCGAGCGTGATCGCCACCCCGGCGATCACGACGACGATGATCACACCCGGTTCAGGCGCTTGGCCAGTACACGCGACGATTCACCCGGTTCCATCGTCACACCGTAGAGCAGATCGGCCGCTTCCATGGTTTGTTGCTGGTGCGTCACGATGACCAGCTGCGATGTCCCCCGCAGCGTGTCCACCAGCCGGATGAAGCGGCGCAGGTTGGCGTCGTCGAGGGCGGCCTCGACCTCGTCCAGCACGTAGAAAGGGCTCGGCCGCGACCGGAACACGGCGAAGAGGAACGCCAGGGCGGCCAGGGACCGCTCGCCTCCCGACAACATGGCGAGCCGGCCCACCTTCTTCCCCATCGGCTGGGCATGGATGTCGACACCAGTGGCGAGGACGTCGTCGGGGCTGGTGAGGGTCAGCCGGCCCGTGCCGCCGGGGAACAGCACCGAGAAGTTCTCGGCGAACTTGGCGGCGATGTCCTCGAAGGCCTCCTCGAACAGCCGAGCGATCTCTGCGTCCAGGGCTTTGATGACCTTGCGGAGTTCGGCCCGCGATTCCTCGAGGTCGTTCAGCTGGTCCTCCAGGAAGGAGACCCGCTCCCGCAAGTCGGCGTATTCCGATGCCGCCAGCGGGTTCACCGGGCCCATGCGCTTCAACGAGGCGGCCAACGAATCCAGGTGCGCCGCCGGCTCCGCCCCATCCGGGACGGTGGGGCGGGGAGCGGCCAGGGCCTCGGCCTCGTCCGCGTCGACGTCGCGACGCAGGCCCTCAAGGGTGGCCTCCTCCCGCACCGTGAGCTCGGCGATCTCCACAGCCATGGTGCTCAGCGACTCGCGAGCCTCCTCGGCACGGCTGCTCAGCAGCTCGCGCCGGGTCCGTGCCTCGTCGAGTCGAACGCCCGCATCGCCTACCTCGGCGCGCAGAACGCGCTGGCGGTCCCGAAGGACCGCGATGTGGTGCCGCACCACTTCGACGGCGCGGCGGGCCTTCGCTTCGACGATCTCCAAGCTCTCGATCCCGGCACGGTCCACCCGCGGCGCGTCCCCGCCGAGCAGTCCACCGATCTCAACAAGGCGCCGCTCGAGAAGGCTCCGTCGCTCGATCGCCGCGGCAAGGGCGGCGGTCGCCTGCTCGCGCCGCCGCCGAGCCTCATCCCGGCGTGCCGCCACGTGCTCGCGGCGCCGCGTCAGGTCGTCCCACGCCGACTGGCGAACCGCCTCCTCGCCCTCGAGCCGGCCGAGGCGTCCCCGTAGTCCGGCGAGCCGCTCCCCGCGACGCGCCGCCGCCTCCGCCAAGGCCCGGGCGCGGGTGTCGAGGCGATTCAACTCCGCCTGATGCTCTTGGCGGGACCGGTCCAACAGACCGAGGGTCTCTCCGAGCGCCGCTTGCCGGCGCTCCAATCCCGTCATCACCGCATCTGCCTGCTCGAACCTCGCCGCTGAGGCGTCCCGAGCGCGATTCGCCGTGGTACGGCGGCTCAGCGTGCGAGCGGTCTCGGTGGCGGCGCGTTCGGCGGCGACGCGCGCCGCCTCAATCGTCGCCTGCCCGGTCCCCTCCGGGTAGGCCGCCACCACGCCGACCGCCGTGATGAGATCCCCCTCGGGGGTGACCACACGCACCTCGGGATGGCCTGCCACGATCGAGCGGCCCTGCGCCCATCCCTCCACGAGCACGACGTCTCCCAACAAGGCAGCGGCTAGCGAGGCGTCGGCGGCGCGTCCCAACCGATCGACGAGCGCATCTGCGCCTCCGGCGATGGCGACGACCCTCGCCGGCACGGTCCCATCGCCGACCGCAGCCACGAACGCCACGCCGCCCAGGCCGCGCGCCTTGATCTGCGATGCGGCGGCGGCAACCCCGCCCGAGTCACGGGCAACGAACGCCTCCGCCCATGGGCCGAGGGCGGCCGCGACCGCCGCGCTCAGCGGAGCGGGGACGTCGAGGGCAGCCGCAATCGTTCCGACCACGCCATCGATTGTCGCCGCCAGCTCTCTCGCCTCGGGATCCCCCAGACCGGCGCGTGCCGCCTCGAGTGCCTCGACGCGAGCTGCGGCGGCGGCGAAGGAGGTCTCGGCGCGGCGGTGGGCGTCGTCGGCCGACGATGCCTCTGAGCGATCACGCTCGGCTACGAGTCTGGTCTTGTCGCGCGTCGCGGCCGCCTTCTCCACGGCCTCGCCGACGCTGGCGAGCTCGCCGCGCAACCGCTCCTCTTCCCCCGCCTCCTCGTCGATCAGCGTGGCGACCGCTCCCCGCCTCCTGACAAGGTCGGCGCTCTCTCGTTCGTCGCGCCCGGCGGCTGCGTCGAGGGCCGCCAGATCGCCTCGGAGCGAGGCAACTTGGCCCTCCGCCGGCAATCGGTCGGCATCGGTCAAAGAACGCTCCTCGTCCTCCAACGAGCGGAATTCGATCTCGGCGCGTTCGGCCGACTCAGCCGCAATCGCCTCCCCGGCCGCCGTCGACTCCAGGCTCCGGATGAGGTCGTCGCGCTCACGGAGAAGGTCACTGCGCCGTTCGTCCACGTCGAGCAGGCTCCGCTCCAATCCGGTGCGACGCTCCCGGGCGACCAGGGCGATGGTGTGCAGGCGCTCTGCGGCCGTCTCGAGCCTGGCGGCGGCGGCGGTGTCCCGGTCGAGCGCCACGCCCACCTCACCCGACGCCGCCTGGAGCTCCCGCAATGCCCCCGAGATCACCTCCCGCTCCTCATTCCACGCATCGAGCGACCCCTTGAGATCACCCTGGTTGCGGCGCAATTCGTCGAGCCGGCCACGAACCGTCCGCAGCCGTTCCCCTCCTAGCCACAGCCGCAGGGCCCGCCACTCGGCGTGCACCTCGTCGTGCCGGGCGGCGGCGCTCGCCTGGCGCTTTAGAGGCCGGAGGCGCCGCTCCTGTTCGACGTGGATGTCCTTGAGACGCTCCAGGTCGACCGCGGTGGCCTCGAGACGCCGCACGGCGCGGTCACGCCGCCCCCGATGCTTGACCACCCCGGCGGCCTCTTCGATGACCGCCCGATGCTCCTCCGGCCCGGCGTTGAGGACGCCGTCGACCCTTCCCTGGCCGACGATGACGTGCTGGTGACGCCCGACGCCGCTGTCGCTGAGCAGCTCCTGGATGTCGAGAAGGCGGCATGGGGTTCCGTTGACCTCATACTCGCTCGTGCCGTCGCGAAAGAGCCGCCGCGTCATGGTGACGTCGGCCACGTCGACCGCCAGCTGACCCGACGAGTTGTCGAACGTCAACGAGACCTCCGCCCGGCCGAGAGCAGGTCGGATCGCGGTCCCGGCGAAGATGACGTCCTCCATGCGCTGGGTGCGCAGGGTGGTGGTCGCCTGGGTACCCATCACCCAGGCGACGGCGTCCACCAGATTCGACTTGCCCGAGCCATTGGGGCCGACGACGACCGTCACCCCGGGCTCGCATTCGATCCTGGTCCTGTCGGCGAACGACTTGAAGCCGACCAGCAAGAGTGTCTTCAGATGCACGGGTGGACTCAGGCTATCAGACCGAAATCACACTCCTGTGGTTCCCCAACGACCCGTTACCGGTTGCCCGTTGCCCGTCGGTCGACGGCCATGGGACGGCGACAGGGGCAAGACGGCAAGACCCTGGGACGCGTCAAGAACCGAGGTCCTCGAGGAACGCCGACACCTCGGCCTGGTGCCCACTGCACAGGTAGGTCACCGCGGCACCGAGGGTCGCTCCGGCCACCACCCCTTGACTTCCGGTGATGCGGGTCTCCAACTCGTCGACCGACCCGGCCTCGACGCCGAAGAGGGTGGCGACCACGGCGAGCAGGGCCGGTTCCGGGCCCTGATCTCGGTCGAGCAGGTCGCACGCCACCGGCCCGGCCGTGAGGACCGCGTCCTCGTCGATCACCACCCCAGGGT